>JAQCKL010000012.1 GCA_027592485.1 Cyanobacteriota bacterium | reverse complement strand
TACAACCGATGTAATGACTGCCTACAGTCGTATTCAATACCGGCCTACCCCCTTTTCAAACAGCCTCTCAAGCAGAATGAACAACCAGATTGTCCCGGTGGATAACCGTTTCAGCCCCGTTGTACCCCAAAAGTTGGGCAATTTCTTCGGAGCGGTGTCCCTGGATTTTTTGCAGTTCGCTGTGGTCGTAGTTCACGATGCCCCGAGCGACTTCTTGGCCCTCTGGGCTGTAGAGTTGCACCGCATCTTGGCGCTCAAATTCCCCCTCGATTTCCGTAATCCCAGCGGCTAGTAGGGACTTACCCCCTTGGCAAATGGCCTGCACCGCACCGCCATCCAAATAGAGCTTGCCCGCAGGCATAAGACCATGGGCAATCCAGCGCTTGCGGGCATTGGCCGGACGCGGCTGGGCCGCAAACTGGGTGCCCAGGGTTTCTCCAGACAGGATTTTCAGCAGGTTTTCGGGATGTTTGCCTTCCGTGATGACCGTGCGCACCCCAGCCGTAGTCGCGATGCGGGCCGCTTCGATTTTGGTGAGCATGCCGCCCGTGCCCCACTGGCTGCCGCGATCGCCCACCGTCACTTGCAGATCCGCTAATTGCTCCACCTTATCCACAATGTAAATCGGTTCAGCATCAGCGTTGTAGCGGGGATCCGCAGAGTAGAGCTGCTGCACATCGGTGAGTAAAAACAGCCAGTCGGCCCCCACGAGGCTGGCCACCTGGGCCGAGAGGGTATCATTGTCCCCAAATTTCAGTTCTTCAACGGCGACGGTGTCATTCTCATTCACCACGGGAATGACGCCGAGCTGTAGGAGTTGCCGAAAGGTCCGGTAAATATTGACGTAGCGCGATCGCTGCACCAGATCGGTACGGGTCAGCAAGACCTGGGCAATGGGCTGTCCCAGGGTGGTAAACATGTCGTCATACACCCGCATCAGCCGCCCCTGCCCCACCGCCGCCACCGCCTGTTTCATGGCCATGGTGCGGGGACGATCCTTCAGCCCCAGCCGGGCACACCCCACCCCCACCGCCCCAGAGGACACCAAAATCACCCGATAGTCGGTTTGCTGTAAATGGCTGAGGGTTTCCACCAAACTCGCAATGGTGGCGAGGGCCAATTTCCCTTGGTTTCCCTTGGTGAGACTAGAGGTGCCGATCTTAACAACAATGGTGGATGGGTCTGACATGGGCGCTCCAACCCTAGACTTTAGCGATGCCAGCCGTGATCATAGCCCTTGACCTGCCATGTCGTAAGGGATTTCGCCCAAAGATCGAACGAGATTTTCTCTCACCCCAGGGCTTGCGCAGATCGGCCAGCCCTGGTCAGGGATCTGTGCAGAGCTGAAAGTTACCGCTCAAGAGGATCGGCAACATCTGCAAAACGACAATGGTTTACCCTCCCAGGTTTTGGCTTAGCCAGCAATCGTTTACGAGGCGGCAACGGCTACTAAGGGACGACCCGTGAGGCTAAAGGCTCTGGCCTCAGTAATTTGAATAGCCACGATCTGTCCTTGGAGATCATCAATATTGCCTTCAAAAAAGGTCAATCGATTCCCGCCAGTGCGACCCATGAGCTGTCGGGGATTCTTCGGGTTTTCCCCTTCCACTAAGACCATTTCAACCCGACCCAGGTAGCGCTGCGATCGCTCCATGGCCTGTTGGCCCACCAGATGATTCAGCCGTTGCAAGCGATCGGTCTTAACCGTTTCACTGAGCTGGTTCTCCCACAGCGCTGCCGGAGTATTGGGACGGGGAGAATAAGCGGCGGTGTTGAGTTGGTCAAAACCGATGTCCCTCACCAGCGCTAAGGTGCGTTCAAATTGTGCTTCCGTTTCCCCCGGAAAGCCGACAATGGCATCGGCACTCATCGCTGCATCTGGCATGTAGGTGCGAATCATATCGATAATGCGGCGGTACTTTTCGTGGGTATAGCCCCGAGCCATGGCCTTGAGAATGTCGTTGTCCCCGGACTGGAAAGGAATGTGGAAATGCTCACAGACCTTGGGCAACTCTGCACAGGCTTGAATCAACCGCTCGGTGAAATAGCGGGGATGGCTGGTGGCAAACCGAATGCGCTCAATGCCAGGGACATCATGGACAAAATACAGTAAGTCCGTGAGGGTATGTTGGCGGCGACCACTCGTCGCTATACCTGGCAAATCTCGCCCATAGGCGTCAATGTTTTGGCCTAGCAGGGTAATTTCCTTAAATCCCTGCTGTCCTAGGCTTTCCATTTCCGCGCGAATCGCTTCTGGCGTCCGGGACTGCTCGACGCCCCTGACACCCGGTACGACGCAATAGGTACAGCGCTCGTTGCACCCGTAGATCACATTCACCCAGGCGGTTACGGTACTGTCGCGCCGGGGCTTAGTAATGTCTTCAATAATGTGGATGGGCTCGGTCGCCACCACTTGATTCCCATCAAAAACCTGCTCCAGCAAATCCTGTAGCCGGTTGGCATGTTGGGGACCCATGACCAAGTCCAACTCAGGCACCCGCCGCAGCAAGGCTTCGCCCTCTTGCTGGGCCACACACCCCGCCACCCCTAGGATCAAGTCGGGCTGCCCATGTTTCCGCTTGGCTTGCCGCCCCAGGTAGGAATACACCTTTTGTTCGGCATTATCGCGAATGGTGCAGGTGTTGTAGAGCAGCACATCAGCATCGTTTGGGTTCTCGGACCATTCCAGTCCCATGGTTTCCAAAATGCCAGCCATCCGTTCCGAATCAGCTTTATTCATCTGACAGCCGAAGGTCGTGATGTGATAACGGCGCGGCGTAATCGGCATAACAGAAAAGGGGATTGAGTAAGAGACCAGCCTTCAATTTTAGCTTGTGTGCCCGTCAATAAAGCCCATCAAAATGATCAACCCCACGGGCTCTACCGCATTTAGGCCAGGCAGCGTCCCCCTGCTTGGGCCACTAGTGCCCGTCGTACAAGCTGCCGTCAATCCACACCAGCAGCATCCATAGGTTTTCTCAATCCATATCTTAGAGAAGTCATCAGGATTTGTTTCAAAGCATTGGCAGACATTGCATTAATTTAAGATTTGCCAATCGTGATGAGCATAAATGCTTATCCTGGACCGTAGGCAGTTTTGTAAATTGCTTTTTAATATCGTTTAATCCTTGACGAGGTAAGCCCGTGGCGCTTTCGCAGCTAGAGTACACCCCCACATCTCAGAACCAGCGCGTCAATAATTTCCATGTGCCTGGAGACGATCAACCGGTGCTGTTTACGACGAATAATCAGCCGGATAGCGGTGAGGCAAAGGAAATTGTTCGCGCTGCTTACCGCCAGATCTTTAATGAGCAGCAAATGCTGGCCAGCAATCGCCTCACCGTGCTGGAATCGCAACTGAACTGTGGTCAAATCACGGTCCGCGACTTTATTCGGGGGCTACTGGTGTCTCCGGTCTTCCGGGAGCGCAACTACGACCCCAATAGCAACTATCGCTTTGCACGGATGTGTCTGCAGCGGGTGCTCGGTCGCGAAGCCTATAACGATCGCGAGGTGCTGGCCTTATCGATCACCTTAGCGACCAGGGGCCTCAATGGTTTTGTGGATGATTTGCTCAACAGCGATGAGTATCTAGCAAATTTTGGTGAGGATACCGTTCCTTATCAGCGCAACCGCATCTTGCCTCAGCATGGCTCGGGAGATGTCACCTTTGCCCACATGCCCAGATATGGGGCAGATTATCGTGACAAGCTCAAAGATTTGGGCTACGACTTCCAGCGGACAGGTTCGCCGAGCTTGGCAGCTCGTTGGGATTGGCAAAAGCCTCCTTATCCCCAAGGTGTGCAAATTTTGGGCAAAGTTATCGCCCTAGGCGGTGGCACCTTCTTTGGGCTGATCGCGATCGCGACCATCCTGTCCTGGTTTGGCTTACTGCACATCTAAAATAAGCCCGGTATAGCAGTCGCCAGTCCGGTTAGGGCAAGACTGCGAGCCCCATTGCTTCTGCGCTAAGGTTCAGAGCGATCCGAGGTGTCCTAAGCAATGGGGCCAATGAGTTGTTGAATGCCAGAGAAATCGGGTTTTTGAATGGCTTGCCAATTAATCGGCATACAAAATAATTGGCCGCCCAGCCTCAATCACCACCACCCGCTGGGCCGTGACATTGCCGACAATCACCCCAGTCGCAGCACCTCCAATAATTTCACCGAGACTCACGCCGTTCCCAAGGATTGCCCCAATCACAGCGCCCCCCGCTGCGCCAATGGCCGCATCCCCCAGAATGGCTCCACCGGAGGTTTCTCTGGGATCTTTAATATCGTTGAGGGTCTCGGAGGCCGCATTCAAATCTTGTCTCAGCCCGCCCGCCCGAATATGGGACGCCACATATTGCAGGCCCCCTTCAACGGGTTCCAATCGACCTTCAATGACCGTACCTACCGGTAACGTGATGCCATTCACCACCACTGCCGTATCTACCCGGAGGGGGAGCTCGTAGCGGGTATCAGGATTGAAGTACAGGGTCTCATCTGTCTGGGTGACGACCTGAATCAGGGTTGAGGTCTGCTTGACCTGGGACGAAACCGGTTCAGGGGTGGCGAAGACCGGGGTGGCGATCGCACCCACCGGCAGGGTCAGCAGTGACAGAACCCCAATATGGATAAGCTTCATAATTGATCTCCTGAGGCAAGGGCGTGGAAAAACGTGTCAGTTAGGATCTGATGACGTAACCCATCCGATTGAGTGCCTTTATGCTAGCGAGGTCCTCTGAAAACCGTGTGAGTTTACCCTGTGAAAAAGGGGTTTCTCTGCAAAGGAGGCCATCACCGCTCCATCGAAATGGGAGAATGGGAGTGTATTGAAGAGATGCCCCGTTCATGAAACGCTTTCTATTTGCTTTGGCCTTGGTTTTGCTGATCTGTCTAGGGGCTCCTGAGCCCACCTGGGCTGCCATTCAAGATGATATTGATTTGCTGTTAGAAACCAATGATTGTCCGGTTTGTATCTTGAATGATGCCGATCTCAGTCATAAAGACTTCAGTGGGGCCAACCTAAAGGTGGCGACTCTAACCGGTTCCAACTTGCAGGGAACCAACCTGAGCAAAACAAATTTGATGCTGGCCTATTTGGATGATGCCGATTTGAGGGGAGCTAACTTAGAGGGGGCGCAACTGAATGGGGCGCAACTGCCCAATGCCAACCTGAGCGGGGCCAATCTCCAAAATGCCGAGATGACCCAGGCGAACCTAGAAGACGCGAATCTTGAGAATGCTGATCTACAGGGGGCGATCATGCTGAGTGTCACCCTCGGTACGGCCAACCTAAAGGGGGCAAATCTCAAAGGGGCTAATTTGCGGGGGACCAATCGCAGTATGGCTCTGTTCTGCAATACCACCATGCCCGATGGCGCGATTGAGAATCGCGATTGCGACCGCTAGGGGGAGGGGCTTCGGTCATCGTCGATGATCACCGTGACCGCCGCTGTGGCGATGTACATGTCGTCGTTTTTGTCCCCCAGTTCTGGGATCGCCCGACCGGCGACCACCATGCCCCCCGCTTCTAGGGTGAGCACTTTATGGCCAAAGGGTAGAACTGCCAGGACTTCGTCGCGGCGGACCTGCTCCGGGAAGGGGACCGCAATCTGCACCTCCACCACCATGTCATTGGGGTGTTCGAGCCCCGCCACTTCCCACACACCGGGGAGGGCATTGTGGGCGATCGCATTTCGCACGGCGCGTTTTGCCGCTACGGTCGGATCTTGGCCATGTTGATCAATGCCCATGGCCATTTGAATGGCAAGTCGCTTACGGGCCATCACGTCTCCTCAGGCAAGTCATAACCCTGCAGATTCTCGGGGCGAAAACGCCGCAAAACGGGCGTTGCGGCACGGATCTGGGTGAGGGATCCCTTGACCACCACCACATACTTGCCGTCCTCCAGGCGATCCCGGTAGGACAGGGCATCACCACTGCCCAGGACAACACCAACCCCATCACTGACAAAGAAAGCGCCCATTGCGCCTGAGCCTGCGCCCAAGAGGCCCCCGAGGATCTGGTTTCCGATTGTCCCCGCCCAATCAAACGTATCTAAGCCAGTGATGCGGTTAAACCCAAAGCCAGCGATAAACCCAAACGGCACTAACCAAAGCATCATGAGCTTGATTTGTTTCCACGCTTTGCCAGCGGGATCAATCAAGCCATAGTCATCGACGCTTTGGTAGCCTTGGCCAAGAATATCGACTTCATCCATGGCAAACTGCTCAGCTTCTAAGGCTGAGTAGGCGGCTTCTGCTGGGTTGCGATCACTGAAGACCGCAATAACGTAGTTCATACCTTCGGTGATAACGGTTCAAACCGTGCAAAAGATCGTCTCCATTATCACCTGTCGGCTCCCCATGCCATCTCTTGCCCCATAACTCTGAATCAAAGCCAGAGATACCAGGGCTTGAGTGACCTATGCGGGTTGAAGGGTCGCGTGGCTGCGATACCAATCAATTGTGCGCTTCAAGCCTTGGCGAAACTCCATGTGGGCCTCAAACCCAAAGGCTTGTCGAGCCCGCTCGACATCCAGACAGCGGCGGGGTTGGCCATTGGGCTTGTCCGTTTCCCAAACCAATTCCCCTTCAAACCCCATCACCTCACAGATCAACTCCGTTAGATCGCGAATTGTGATCTCTAAGCCCGTACCCAAATTGACGGGTTCCGGGTCGCTGTAGTCCTGGGTGGCCATCACAATCCCCCGGGCGGCATCTTCTGAGTACAGAAACTCGCGGGTCGGGCTGCCATCGCCCCAGACGGCTAGCTGCTTTTGACCAGACAGTTGAGCCTCATAAACCTTGTGGATCAAGGCGGGGATCACATGGGAACTGCGGGGATCGAAATTGTCCTCAGGGCCATAGAGATTGACGGGTAGCAAATAAATGCCGTCAAACCCATACTGATCGCGATAGGCCTGGAGCTGAACCAGCAGTGCTTTTTTGGCAATTCCATAGGGGGCATTGGTTTCCTCGGGATAACCGATCCAGAGATCGTCTTCCTTAAAGGGCACCGGGGTGAACTTGGGATAGGCGCAAATGGTGCCCACACAGACAAACTTCTGCACACCGGCTTGGTAGGCAGCGTGGATGAGTTGGGTCCCCATCATCAAGTTGTCGTAAAACAGCTCCGCCGGTTTCTCGCGATTGAGGCCAATGCCCCCCACATGGGCCGCCAGATGGATAATTACATCTTGCTGTTCGACCGCTCGCTGGCAGGCGTCCCACTGGCGCAGGTCATGCTCCCGCGACCGGAGCACAGTGATGTTTTGGGCATTGGCCCCGGCTTGTTGGAGCTGGGCCACGACCTGTTTGCCCAGAAAGCCTGCCCCTCCGGTTACGAGAATGCGTTGGTTGGCAAGATCAAGGTGAGTCATGGGTAATGGAAATGTGACAGTCTATAGACCAAAAACATCGGCAGAGCAAAAGCATCGGACATCAAATGGGTTATGACATCGCTTGGGTGACATCTCTCCGCACCGTAGCCATATCCGACACCGCACTGCTGCCGTCATGGCTAGCACTATGGGTAATGCCTACCGCGTTTAGGTCTGCTTCAACCATGAGCTTCACGAGCTCGTCAAAGGTGACTGAGGGCTCCCAACCTAGGATCTTGCGCGCTTTAGTCGGATCACCGATCAGTATATCGACTTCAGTGGGGCGCAAATAGCGGGGATCAAACTCCACATAGTCTTGCCAGCGCAAGTTGACGTGGCCAAAGGCAATATCCAGAAACTCATGGATGGCATGGGTTTCCCCCGTAGCCACAACATAGTCATCGGGTTGTTCTTGCTGCAGCATCAGCCACATGGCCCGCACATAGTCCTTGGCGTAGCCCCAGTCCCGCTTGGCGTCTAAATTGCCCATGTAAAGCTTTTTCTGCTGCTTAGCCAAAATTCGGGCGATCGCTCGCGTCACTTTGCGGGTCACAAAGGTCTCGCCACGGCGGGGTGATTCATGGTTAAACAGAATCCCATTACAGGCGAAGAGATCGTAAGACTCACGGTAGTTAATGGTTTGCCAGTGGGCATAGACCTTGGCACAGGCGTAGGGGCTGCGGGGGTAGAAGGGGGTGGTTTCACTCTGGGGAATTTCCTGGACCTTGCCAAACATTTCCGAGGAGCCCGCTTGGTAATAGCGCACCTCTTTGCCCGTGCGCTGTTGGAAATCCCGCACCGCCTCCAACAGGCGTAAAGTCCCCATACCCACGCTATCCACAGTGTATTCAGGGGAGTCAAAGCTGACTCGCACATGGGATTGGGCACCGAGGTTAAACACCTCGTTGGGTTCAACCTCCTCAAGGATACGGCCCAGCATGGTGCCATCGGTCAAATCGCCGTAGTGAAGAAAGAGCCGGGCCTCTTCACTGTGGGGATCGACGTACATGTGATCAATTCGATCCGTATTGAACGTTGATGTTCGACGGATAATGCCATGCACCTCATAACCCTTCTCAAGGAGCAATTCGGCTAGGTAGGAGCCGTCTTGTCCGGTAATACCAGTTAATAGTGCGCGTTTGACTGAGGTCATCGTATTTCTCAAAATATTGAACAAGCCCATCTCGGGAAACCAGCTATCTTGGACAGGTCTCGCCTGATCAAGGGCTCCTATAAAAGTCGTTGGATAGCTGGACTTTTCTTAATGGTTCGGACAAAGGAGCCGATTAAGGTGATGTTCCGTCGATGATGAACGCTCCTAGGGCGTTCTTAACGTACCCAACCGCTGGATCACGCCAAACAATTTTCTATCCCTGCTATCCCAAAATCGGTCAAAAAAGGGCTGTTTCCCAAGCCTGAGGGGTATCCCTGGGGTTAAAACATGCGATCGCTTTTTCTAGCCCAAGGCTGAGACTGGAGTACGGTCAGAAACTCCTGCACGGCTGGGGACAGCGGGCTCTGGGCCAAGGTGGCAGCGCCAATAATGCGCTCCAGGGTGACTGGCAACGATCGCACCTGTACATTCACTGGAATCGGTAGCGCTGCCAGCCGGGGTAAAATCGCTGCCCCTAAACCTTGGGCCACCATGCTGACAATGGTCGAATCTTCTTTGATGGCATAGGCGACCTGCAGGGACTGTCCCCATTGCTGCCAATGCTCCCGCACCGCCGACGTGCAATCAGCATAGTTGTAGAGCACAAAGGCATGGCGGGAGAGCTGTGCCCAAGTCAGCTCCTCCGGTAAGGGTTCGACGGCAGTAGACAGTAAGACCACATACTCATCCCGAGCAATTTCCCAGGTTTTGAAGCCCTCGGACCGGGGGAGCGGCACCAAGCCCACATCCACCTGCCCCGTCTGGAGGGCTTGCTCAACCCCGAGGGGTTCGAGCTCGGCCAGGGTGACCGTCACCTTGGGAAAGCGCTGGCGAAAACAGGCGATCGCGGCGGGCAAGAGGTGTGTGGCCGCACTGCGAAAGGAGGCAATCCTTAATCGTCCGCCGTAGAGGCCCTTCTCCAGATTGACCTCATAGTCAATGTGCTCCCGAAGCTCCAAAATCCCTTGGCTATGGTGCAGCACCCGCTCTCCCACCGGGGTCAGCTTGGCCCCAAAACGGCCCCGCTTGAACAGCGGTATCCCCAACTCATCCTCTAGGGTGGCGATCGCGCGACTCACGGCTGCCTGGGAGATCTCTAGGGTAAGGGCGGCCCCGGAGAAACTCCCCTGCTGGGCAATGGTGGCCAAAACCTGGAGGTGGTGAATGTTCATAGGGCTAATCTATTCGGTTTGCGAATAGATGGGAACCGTCAATGGTTTTGATCCTGTGACAATGGCGAGGTTACTTTAGGTTGCAACGCATCTTTACAGTTGTTGCTTCCCCCGCCGGTCATGTTTGAACTTCTTCCTTTCCATCGCTTTCGCGACACCCCCAGCGTTCAATTCTTTGATATCACCGTCACCGATTCGAATGCGCGTGATCTGGTGTTTCACCAGGGACCTGCGGTTAGCCCTAACAATGATGCCCGCAAGGCTTGGCGGTTTTACTTGCATCCCAATCAGCAAGACAATCTCCTGACCGTGTCTGGCGGACGCACCTTCCACTTGGTGAACTTCACCTGGGCTTATCCTTTCCACGAGGTGCGGTTAGAGGCGAATCGGTTTATTTTGCAGATTCCCCCCGGTACCTTTCACCGCTCCGTTTCGGACCCAAAGGGATCCCTCGTGATTAACCAGGCGGTGCGAACCGAAGCGGCAACCGTCGAAAGTGAATTTCGAGTCTATAACAGTGCCGAAATCCCCCGGCTCCATCGATTGCTCACCTCCGGTCTACGGCCCCAGCGCCATGGCTTTGAGGAAGACTGGCCCATGGCGGCTTGATGGCACCCCGATCCGGACGGTGCCCTGACCCAGGACAGGAATGGCTCACAGTCGCCAGTCCGGTTAGGACAAGACTGCGAGCCACTGGGCCTCTGTGTAACGCATCAGAGTCCTAGGTGTGCTCAGCAAAGTGACCAGCGCCATCTCAGCGATCGCTCTCAATCCCCACCGCATCTGCAATGCAATCCAGGCCATGGGCATCCAGTTGGGCGGCTAATCCCTCCAAAATTCGGCGCACCATCATTGGCCCCCCATAGACCCAACCGGTATAAACCTGCAGCAGTGACGCCCCCGCCGTGATCCGCTCCCAGGCATCCTCCGCGGTAAAAATCCCCCCCACTCCGACAATGGGCAAACGGCCCTGGCTGTGGCGATAGAGGAACCGCACCACTTCGGTCGCCCGCTGTCGTAACGGTGCGCCGCTAATGCCCCCCGCTTCCGATGTCATCGGTTGACCGGTTGCTTGGACGAACTGGGTCTGGAGCCCCTGCCGCTGAATGGTGGTATTGGTGGCAATAATGCCGGCCAGTTGATGTTCCATGGCGAGATCAGCGATCGCGGCGATCTCCTCCCACTCTAAATCGGGCGCAATTTTCACCAGCAGCGGTTTGCCCTCTGGGTTTTCCGCTTGGAGGGCGGCCAAAATCGGGCTGAGCTGGGCCTGGGTTTGTAGCGATCTCAACCCTGGCGTATTGGGAGACGAGACATTCACCACAAAATACTGTCCCCAATCGCGTAGCAGCTTAAAGCTACTGACATAGTCCGCCACCGCCTGATCCAGGGGCGTAATTTTTGATTTACCCAGATTAATCCCCATGGGAATCACGGGGGGGTGTTGGCTCCAGTACCGTTGCAGCCGCGCCGCCAAAGCCGCCGCCCCGCCATTGTTAAAACCCATGCGATTTAATACCGCCTGATCGGCGGGCAAGCGAAACAAGCGAGGACGAGGATTGCCGGGTTGCGGGTGAAGGGTAACGGTACCTAATTCAGCTAGCCCAAATCCCAGTAACGGCCATGCCAAAGCGGCTGTCCCATCCTTGTCAAATCCAGCGGCTAATCCTAGGGGATTCGCAAAGTCACAATGCCAGAGGGTTTGGGCGAGCCGTGGATCGGAGTAGTGGGTTTGCTGGGTGAGCCATCGCTGGATCGGTTCACGGCCTGTGGGGCGCGAATCATCGCCATGGCCTGGAGCTAACCAGGCTAAAGCCTCTAAAGCTCTGACATGGAGCCATTCTGGATCAGTTTTTAGGCCCTGAAATAGGAGGGGCCGCATGAAATCTTGATAAACGTCAACCAAGGATGGATAACTCCCCTAAGGTGCTCTCCCCAAAATTGTGCCAGACGTTCTTCCCGCCCTCTGCTTTGTCGCTGGAGGCGAGGCAGCCTAGAGGCCCTGAACGCTGCTGATCTGGCGCAATCATGCAGAATCGCTATAACCTTACAGAGTCCTATGGGAACTTAACTGACCCGATCCTATCGGTACGGTCAATCCAGAATAGACTGGGACTACCTCAGTGGGCCTTTAACCTTGCGATATTAGGGGTGGCCTAGTTCTCTGGACCGTTTGGCCTCTATTTAAAGGATTGCATCACAGGCGGCCTCGCCCTTTAGGCACCGCTTTTTATTTAAGGCATATACAAGGTTGTTACGCCTAGGGTTTTCCTAGAAAGACGTCACTATCACAATGGGTTCGCCGAAGTCAGATCCTAACCCAGAACGGCGCTTGATCGCCCTAGCTCGTGTCCTGAAAGTGCTCAGGGAAGCGGACGATCCGGCTGCCATGATTGAGCTGACCCTAGAACATCTCAAGGCTGAACTCAATTACAGCTTGCTGTGGTTGGGAACCTACGATCGCGACAGCCATCGCGTCACCAGTCGCCACCACCTGCCCCCCCAAAAAGATCGCCTCCTCAACGCCACCTTTGGCCTATCCCCAGGGGATCTCGTGGAGCAGGTGGTGATTCAACAGCGCCCTCTGATTGTGAATGATTTACAGGTAGAGCCCCGTGCCGGAGACTGGAGCCTCCTGGCTGAGCGCCTGCAGATCCGAGGGGCTTTGCTGTTTCCCATGCGGTACCGTGAGGCTTGCCATGGCTTAGTCTTGCTCGGGTCTCCCCATTGGGGCCAGTCTCCCAGCCAGAGCGAGCGCACCTATCTCTCGGCAGTGCTGAGCGCCCTGGCTGACAGCCTCCATCACTATGAGCAAGCCCAGCAGCAGCAAACACAAAAGCGCCCTGAGGTGCCGATTTTCAACCTAGTCAACCAAGTGGATGACCAAGTCGACCTTGATGACCAGCTAGAGACGGTGCTGGCTGAAACCCAGCGTTTCACCGGTGCGGATCGGGTCAGGTTGCTGTGGTTTGCCCCTCAAACCTTTACGTTTTGGGAACGGTTGGCGGCCCAATCGGGTCGGGGCCGCAGCAAGCGGGTTACCGCTGACACCACAACATTAACGATTCCTGCCGACACAATTCGGAATGCCTATCAGTCCCTCTGCAAGAACCAACTGGTGGTCGGGGAGTTGCAAGGGTTGGTGGCCGCCCATTTGCCCGAGCGGTTGATGCAGGTCCTGCAAGCGAGATCGCTGCTGGCAGCCCCGATTTTAAGCCAAGGGGATCTAAAAGGGTTTATTACCGTTGAGGTCCAAAATGCTCGGGTTTGGGGAACCGATGACAAGGCCTACGTGAAAGCCGCCGGGCGGCTAGCCGGTCTGATGGCACCCGCTAGTACGATGAACGATACCCTCGATCAAACCCAGGCCGATCATCAGTTTTTGATGGGCTTGGCCCACAGTATCCATAGCGATGGCGATTGGCGGAAAACCCTAGAGACCTGTGGCGATCACTTATGCGAACGGTTACAAGCCTCGCAATTTATTGTCCTCCTCCACGATTCTGAACGGGGGGGATACGAGGTCACCTTTCAGCGGGAGAGTAAGGGGCGGCGGGGGGCAGCCCTGCGCTGGGTAACCCTGGATGAGGTGGACTGGCAAATGCTGGAACACAGCCCCCATGCCATTGCCATAAATGATCTGACCAATGACCTCAAACTCATGGCCTGGCGGGATAACTTTCAAACCTTGGGATTGAAATCCCTGTTGGTCTGTAATGTTTCCCCTGGCCATGCCCCTGAGGCCATGATCTTGGTGGCTACTATCCACACCCGCCATTGGACCCCTGTGGAGGGGGAACTGTTGATGGCGGTGGGTCAGCAGCTTGACTTGATCCTGCACCAATGGCAATTGCAACGGCAAATGAGCCAGCAAGAGCAGCTGTATAATTCCATCCAATGGGGGTTGCAGACCCTGCAGCGTACCTTCCAACCCGATCAGCTGGAAGAGTCTACCAATCGCCACATTGCCGAACTCTTACAGGTCCCCTTAATCGCTTTACTCCATTGGGGGATGGGTCATGGGGAAGCCCAAATTAACCACTTCATGGTGCGCCATAAGGATTTTGGGGCCGATCCCAACGCCAGCATCCCCCTGGATGCCGATGCATTAATCAGTTGGGCGCTCCAGACCGACGGCTTAATTCCGGTCACCTTTGAGGACTTTCCCCCCACGACCCAGGCTTGGATATGGGGACCACCCGAAAGTAAGTTTCTACTAATGGCCTTACGGACCGCCCCAGAGCATGGGTGCGATGCCGTTTTAGTGTTGGCCGATCACCGCGATCGCAAATGGTCGGAATATCACCTCAGTCTGGTCACCCTGCTGGCCAACCAACTGGCCTGGTCCCGCCGCCACCTGAGCTTGACGGAAATGCTCCTCACCCAACGGGAAGAGTTGGAGCAGTTGAACTGGTATAAACACAAGCGATTTGACGAGGTCCATCGCCGTCTCGATATCAGTGTGCAGCGATTGGAAGAACTCTCTAGTCAAACCGGTGCCCTAGCCGTCCAGCGCCAGCAGCAGCTGATCCGTCAGCTTGGCAGCTTGGTCACAGGGATGACCACCATGCTCAACAACGAGCAATGGCAATTACATAGCAACCACCAAACCACCCCCTTAATTAGTCTGCTCAATCGCTTGATGGAGCGAGCTAGCCCCCTGATTCGGGAACGCCATCTGTGGTCTAAGGTGCATAACGACAGTAACGCCATCATTGGTGGCGACATTGTCAAAATTGAATTTATTCTCTACGAGCTGCTAGTGGCGGCCTGCCAGCGATCGCCCGAGCAGGGCCGCATCGATGTTTGGTGCCGTCCGATCGATCGCAACACCCTAGAGCTATCCATTACCGATGATGGGGAAGTCCCCGATCAACTCCTCAGTGAACTCCTCAATGGCCGTCCCGAGGATATTTTGGCCCCCTCGACCCTAGATGAGCCCCCAGGGCTACACTTCGCCATTTGCCAAACCTTGATGCAGCAAATCGGCGGGGAGTTTAGCCTCCAGAAGCTAGAGGATAAGCGGACCATGAGTCGCATTGTGCTGACCATTGCCAGCAAGGGTAATACTGGTCCGCCCCTCGAAGGGCCGGGTAGCACGCCATTCTCCCGTAACCATGGGCGCTGATCCCCGAATCTGCGAGGGGATACCCCTCAAAAAGGCTGGGTTTGATCCCAGCCTAGATGTTAGCTGTGGCCCTACGGAGCTTAGCTGAGTAAACCAACCACCAACAAAATTGCCCCTACAGCAAAGCAGCCCACCATACTAAAGAAACTGATCTGGGCATTCCGGCTCACAGCGGCAGCCAAAGCCTCTTCGTTTTGGAAAGAAATCACATATTTTTTGTCCCCTTTGGGGGGTTTCTCGACAATCACCTGGCCAGTGAGGTCGCTGGCAGCTCCCACCACTAAGACATTGCGGCCCAACGGCAACAACGACTCGGTGTAGCGATAGCCCAGGGTTTTACCGGCTCCCCTACCGACATTGAATTTCACCGGGCCAAAGGAGATCTGCCCAGCGGTGGGTTGCTCTTGACGAAATTCGTTCAAGACTTGGATGGTTTCGATATCGGCCCCGTCGGGATTGACTTCAATGGTGCCCGCGTCATCCTTTAACCGAAACGGGATTGATTGACGGTTGTTAGAGATCACCTCAGACGCACGTTTTTGCTTGCGCTCCAGCTCTCCCTCCGAATTGCGTTCGGTGACCGTCTCCTCATATTCCCGCGTCACCTTAGAGACGTAATGGACACAGGGCTGTTGCTTCAGGTCAGACGTCAGCGGTGCATCCGCCTGGACCTCGCCCCAGAGCTTGATGTAATCGCGCCAACTGCCGCCGCCAATTTCATCGGCCACAGCACTGGCGGTTTCAGTCAGTTCGGTGGTTTTAACGGGACGGGCCGATTTGATGCTGAAGACCTTCTGCTTTTGGTTGCGCTGCACGAAGAAGAGGACAGCGCCAATAATCAACAAAATAATGCCAAGGATTGCCATAGAAATCTGAGGATTGAGGGAAACGACTGCTATCGTAGCGGGCTTGATGCCTTAGACCACCCAGGGAAACCACCCTTTTCCTGAGATTACAGGTTTTGTAACGTGGCGATCGCCTCCTCACACCAGGCCAACCAGCTTTCTTCATACAAAAGACCGTTGCGGAGGGTGAGGTATTGGTAGGTGGCGGCGATCGAGAGCGCCTGGGGCTGGGGGAAAAACTGGGTGGAAATGGTCCGATATTCGGCAAGGCGATCGCGATGCTGCCGCCGGTGACGCTCCAGCTCTTCTAGCAATACTGCCCTATGGACTAGGGATCCCCCAAACAGCTTCACCAGGAGATCATCCTTTAGGGGGCCGATCTCGCAGGGCTGTTGCATCCAGGTTTGGAGAAAGGCTCGACCGGTTTCTGTCACCGAGAAAATCTTTTTATTAGGGCGGGTATCTTGCTGAATGGTTTCGGCTTGGAGATGTCCTCCCTCCTCTAGTTTGGCCAGTTCGCGATAAATCTGTTGGTGGCTAGCACCCCAAAAAAAACCCACGGACCCGTCAAAGCGTTTAGCGAGGTCGTAGCCACTGCTAGGGCAATCGAGCAAAGCCACCAAGATGGCATGGGTCAAGGCCATAGGGATTTCGGGGCAAAAAGAACATTCTCTATCAAAAGAATATCGGAGAATTCCCGGTCTTTAGTGAAGGGGCTGGGCTGGGGAGCTGGGAAGCAAGGGGGCGGGGACGAAGCAAAAGGGGACCGTCAGTAAAGAAACTACATGGCCTGATCACCCGATTCTCCAAAAAAAAGTATCGTTTGGAAGGGCGATTCCCTCGGGGACCGTTCTTTATCGATGCGTGTTTAGGTTTGCCGCAGGATCATGTCTCAACCCACCATAGAATCCATTCTCAACGAAAAGCGCTTATTTCCCCCCCCCGCTGAATTTGCTGGTCAGGCCCGCATCAAAAGCATGGCGGAATACGAGGTGCTCTATGCCAAGGCGGCGGCTGACCCCGCCGCCTTTTGGGCTGAATTAGCTGAGCAAGAACTGCATTGGTTTAAAAAGTGGGACCAGGTCCTAGATTGGCAGCCGCCCTTTGCCAAGTGGTTTGTGGGCGGCAAGATCAACATTTCCTACAACTGCCTAGACCGGCACCTGACCACCGAGCGCCGCAACAAGGCTGCCCTCATTTGGGAGGGGGAACCGGGCGATGAGCGCACCCTCACCTACGCGCAACTGCATCGGGAAGTGTGCCAGATGGCCAATGTGCTCAAGGGCATGGGGGTGACTAAGGGCGATCGCGTCGGGCTCTACATGCCGATGATCCCTGAGGCTGCCATTGCCATGCTGGCCTGTGCCCGTATCGGTGCACCCCACACGGTGGTGTTTGGGGGCTTTAGTGCCGAGGCGCTGCGCGATCGCCTCAACGACGCCGAGGCCAAGGTGGTGATCACCGCTGATGGTGGCTTCCGCAAGGACAAGACGATTCCCCTTAAAACGGCGGTGGATAAGGCGCTAGAAAACAACGCCGTCCCTTCGATTTCCAATGTGCTGGTGGTGCAGCGCACCCAAGAGGACATCTATTGGGAAGACGGGCGCGATGTCTGGTGGCATGAGGTCAAGCCCACCGCCTCGGCTAAATGCGAAGCCGAGCCCATGGATGCCGAGGACATGCTCTTTATCCTCTACACCAGTGGCACCACCGGTAAGCCCAAGGGGGTGGTTCACACCACCGGCGGCTACAACCTCTACACCCACATGACCTTCCAGTGGACCTTTGACCACAAGGAAACCGATGTCTACTGGTGTACTGCCGATGTGGGCTGGATTACCGGCCACAGCTACATCGTCTACGGTCCCCTCTCCAATGGGGCCACCAGCCTCATGTACGAAGGGGTGCCCCGCCCCTCGAATCCGGGCTGCTTCTGGGATGTGGTGGAAAAATACGGGGTCAACATCTTCTACACCGCCCCCACCGCTATCCGGGCGTTTATCAAGATGGGCGACGACCTGCCCAACGCCCGCGATCTGTCGTCGCTGCGAATTCTGGGCACGGTGGGTGAGCCGATCAACCCCGAAGCCTGGATCTGGTACCACCGGGTAATTGGCGGCGAGCGCTGCCCCATCGTGGATACCTGGTGGCAAACGGAAACCGGCGGCTTTATGCTCACCCCCCTCCCCGGAGCCACCCCCACCAAACCCGGTTCCGCCACCAAGCCCTTCCCCGGCATCATCGCCGATGTGGTGGATCTCGACGGCAACCCCGTGGGCGACAACGAAGGGGGCTATCTGGTGATCAAGCACCCCTGGCCCAGTATGATGCGCACGGTCTACGGCAATGATGAGCGCTTCCGCCGCACCTATTGGGAGCACATCGCCCCCAAGGATGGCAAATATCTCTACTTTGCGGGGGATGGAGCCCGCCGCGATGAGGACGGCTATTTCTGGGTGATGGGTCGGGTGGATGACGTGCTCAGCGTCTCGGGTCACCGGCTTGGCACCATGGAAATTGAGTCGGCGTTGGTGTCTCACCCAGCAGTGGCGGAAGCGGCGGTGGTGGGCCGCAAGGATGAGATCAAGGGGGAGGATGTATATGCCTTTGTCACCTTGGAGGGCAGTTTCAGCGCTAGCGATGAGCTGAAGAAGGAGCTAACCCAGCATGTGGTGGATGAGATTGGCATTATTGCGCGACCGGGTGAGATTCGGTTTACGGATGCGTTGCCGAAGACGCGATCGGGCAAGATCATTCGTCGGTTCTTAAGGAATTTGGCGAGTGGGGAGGAGGTGGCTGGGGATACCACCACGATGGAGGATCAGAGTGTGTTAGATAAGCTGCGGGCAGGCGCATAGGTCAGATTGGGAACCCGGTTTCTTGCATCGCTTATCATGGGGATGACTGAAGCGCACAGAAACCGGGTTCCTGCCATCCATCCCAACGAGCCGCCAATGCTCACAAAGCTAGAAATTAGAAACTACAAATCCATCTGTGATGCATCAATTACGCTGACCCCCTTTACGCTGCTAATTGGCGCAAATGGCACTGGAAAATCAAATCTCATGAGCCTTCTAAAGCATCTATCTAAGAAGGAGGAAAAGAAGGTTATTGGTCCTGGAAATGATGATTTCTACTCCGGCTTATCTATACATTTATTTCAAAAGCATTTTGGCTCTTTAGATCAAGAACAGCTTATTAGGATAGAAAACTCTAACAATAGGCAATGTATTGTTCTCGGTGGCGGATTTAGAAGTAATGATCCCAGCTTTTCTCAAACTCTCTTCCCACTACCAGAACTTTCTGATGTCAGGATTTTCAACATAGATCCACATCAGCTTGGGAAAGAAGAGCCATTAGTCATCAATCCTACAGTCCATGAAAATGGTATTGGTGTAGTCCAAGTTTTAGATTCACTAAAAACAGGTGACAGAGAAGATTTGTTTAATGTAATTGAGAGGACTTTGGAAGAGTATATCCCAGAGGTTCAAAAGCTAAGCTTTAGTCCTAGAGAAAACACTAAAAAGCTTCAAGTTAGGGAGAGATATATTCCACAGCCTGTACCCGTAGAGATCCTGTCAGAAGGTACAAGGTTCGTTATCGCAATACTGACGATACTTTATCAAGAGCGCCCCCCCTCCCTCATTTGCATTGAGGATATTGATCGAGGACTGCATCCCAGGTTATTTCAGCAAATAATTGAACTGTGTCGCGACTTGTCCGAAAAGCTTGGTATTCAAATCATTGCCACGACCCATAACCCCTACATCTTGGATGAGTTTGTCGGCAACGAGTCCGCCGTGGTGATTGTCGAAAAAAATGAAGGCTGCACCACCTTCACGACCCTTGCAGAAAGGTTGGCCGAGCTAGAAGAAAATGGCAGTGATGGCGAGATGCCACTGGGTTCCCTCTGGTATTCCGGTTTAGTAGGTGGCGTCCCGAAACGATAGTTGCATGACACCGATGAACTTCCTCCATCTTTTGTCTGAAGATGACAACGACGACCTGTTCTACCAAGCCTGCCTCGAAAAGATCACCAACTGCAACTATGAAATCGTGCCAACTCGATTGCGGAAAGGCGGTGGTATTGGTGCAGTGCGACAAGCACTCTCTCTTTTCATGGCTGGCATCAAGAACACTGGCCCCGTTGAAGCTACATTCTTCTTGATTTCTGTTGATAACGATCGCCGCTGCCTACACCCAGATCACTCTCAACGAGAAAATTTTAACCAGCTATCCAAAAGAGAACAAACTGATCCTTGTCGCTACTGTGAAATTGAGGGGCGAATACAGGAAAAGCTAGGACAGGATCGAGACCAATGGCCGATTCCTGGGGCTATTGTGATCCCGGTGGAAATGCTGGAAAGTTGGCTGTTACTGATCTGCAATAGCGATAAGTACGGCTCAGAAGCTAAATTGCCTATTTTCGCTGAAAAGACTAAGCCCAGTGCTGAGACTTATTACGGCGGCAAGAATAAAGTGCCCGATCAGCTCAAAGATCTTGTCGAAGCGGAGCGAAATGCATTAGAGCAAAGTAAGCAAGAGTTTTATCAACACTGCGCGTGTATGCTTGAGCCCGACTCTCTTGCTTCTATCTCCCCTAGCTTTGCCCAATTTTTGGCTCAGATCCAAGGTTGGAGTATCTGCTGATCGATTGTGGAGAGTTGAGTGCGATCGCCCCTCTTCTAGGGTGTATTGCTGCCAAGCAAACGCACCAACCCATGCACCCAAAAACACCCCATGCCCAACGACCGACGACCCGGTATTGCCGGTGGCACCGACTTCATCACTCAAGTCACCCATCAACGACATCCCTGGCTATGTAGCGATCTGGCCCGCCATGCCCCCCGCACCGCCATCAATACCGTTAGACATAACCACCCCTTCGCGATCAAACTCGAAGATAGAGGGCGAATGCTAAGCTTGAGCCAGCAACATTAGGAGCGCGATCGCTGTGGCTTCGATTACCCTTGACGTTTCAGACAGCCAAATTCAAACGCTACAAGATTTGGCAACTCTGCATGGGATTGCGCTCGAAGTTCTATTGAAGGCAAGCTTAGAAGATTGGCTCAACGCTCAAAAGGGCGAATTTGTTGATGCCGTCAACCATGTGCTGCACAAAAATGCTGAATTGTATCAGCGGTTAGCGTGATCCGTTTCCTGACGCTAATCGAAGTGCTAGAGCTACATCGCCAAATCATTGAGCAATCCGGTGGAGCATTCGGTATTCGAGATATAGGGTTGTTAGAATCGGCGATCGCTCAACCCCGGATGACGTTTGGTGGAGAGGATCTGTACCCAAGCTTGCTTGAGAAAGCAGCAGCACTAGGGTTTTCTATCATCATGAACCATCCATTTGTAGATGGAAATAAGCGTATAGGTCATGCAGCAACAGAGATTTTTCTCGTCCTGAATGGAATGGAAATAAATGCCTCTGTGGATGAGCAAGAGCGTATGGTGCTGGCAATCGCATCGGGTGAACTAAGAGGATGTTTGAAAAGTCGGTCTTGAAGTAATAAAAGCTCTCAGGGTATAAGTTGCGACAAGTA
>JAQCKL010000517.1 GCA_027592485.1 Cyanobacteriota bacterium | reverse complement strand
TTCCCCTGGCCGATCAACGCCAGGGGATCGATGGCACCGGTTGTCGTGGTCCCGGCGGTGAGCACCAAGCAGGCCTCGGTCAGATCGCCCAATTGGCTGGGGTCGAGCTGCCCGTCCGCATCGATGGGAATTTCTTCGAGGGGTAAGCCCAAGAGTCGCGCCGCTTTTTTGATGCTTAAGTGGGCGGCGGATGAGGCCACCACCTTTTTCACCCCCTTGGCATCCCGTGCGGCCCAGATGCCGGTGAGGTTGGCCAGGGTTGAGCCCGAACACAGATGTCCCCCTTCCATGCCGAAATAGGGGGTCAGCCAAGCCATGACCCGCTGCTCCGCCTCCAGGGCAAACGGCGCGGTGGAGGGGTGCAAGAGGTTCTGGTTCAGTCGGGCATTCCAGAGGGCCATCGCCCAGGTGATCCAGGGGGTAGGGGGATCCATATGGGCGATCGCAAAGGGGGCATCTAGCCGCGCCGCCCCCCCTAAGACATGGGGTGCCAGCCGCTCTAGGGTGACTCGCTCACTGAGGCCCTGGTCGGGTAAGGTTTGGGGCAAGTCCTCGGGTTGGGCGGGGAGCTGACGGAGGAGGGCGATCGCGTATTCAAGATCGGCGTCGGGCAAAAAACTGCGATCGGGGGGGGGCATATCGCTGGCTGGGCGGTAAACGGGATTTAATTTCGGTTTGTTCACGGGTCTGTAAACAGGTTTCTAAACACCACAGGACTTGTAGCGTTGGCCCCTTTGCTAAGGACACCTAAAATCGCTCTGATTCCTAGGGCAGCAGCAAAGGGGCTCGCAGCCCTAACCAGACTGGCGACTGCTATAGATTACATTCACCCTGGCGGCGATGGGTTGATACCGTGCTTCAGCCACGTCCTAAAAGCGACCGGCTTGATAGTCGCGATAGGCCTGCATCAGTTCCGCCTGGGTATTCATCACAAACGGTCCCATTTGGGCCACCGGTTCGTTCAGCGGCTGACCGGCAATCAACAAAAACTTGCCCGCCTCACTGCCCGCCCGCACCTGCAGCTGCTGCCCCGATCCCAGCACCGCCAATTCACCCGATTGCACCCGCTGCGCTGGGGTTGAGGTATCGCCGTGAACGGTGACCTGCCCGTCGTAGACCACCAGACACCCGTTGTGGGTGGGGGGCAAGGGCTCGGTGAAGGTTTGCTTTGGGGCGATCGCCACATCCCAGTAAAGGGCCTCGGTCTCACCGGGCTGGATCGGGCCTCGGGTGCCCCAATGGGTCTCCCCGGCAATCACCCGCACCGTAGTGCCGTCCGGTCGTTGCTCGATGGGAATCTCGCTGGGGTCAAACTCTTGATAGCGGGGTTCGGTCATTTTGCGGGCAGCGGGGAGGTTCAGCCACAGTTGGAATCCCCACATCAGCCCCTGGTCTTGCTCGGGCATTTCGGCATGGACAATGCCCCGCCCAGCGGTCATCCACTGCACCCCACCGGGTTCAATCACGCCGACATGGCCTTTGTTGTCTTCGTGGCGGACCCGTCCGGCCAGCATGTAGGTGACGGTTTCGAAGCCACGATGGGGATGATCGGGAAATCCAGCGATGTAGTCTTGGGGCTGGTCGGAGTGAAACATGTCCAGCAGCAGGAAGGGGTCGAGGCGCTGCAATTGGTCGGTGCCGAGGAGGCGGGTCATGCGGACTCCGGCCCCATCGGAGGTGGCCATGCCGGGGGCGATCTGTGTGACGGATCGGTAGTCTGAGATCGTGGGGCTGATATTGGGTTGGGTGGCAGAATTCATGGTTGCCCAGAAGCAGAGAGGTGGCCTAGCTCCATGCTAGGGCGCAGGGTTAGAAACGGGTGTTGCTTGTCAGGCGAGGAATGGCGGGCTGATACAGGGCCGCTCAAGCGGAGGTGGGGTAGACCGCTTTGATGTGGTGGTCTTTGCAGAGCCCGAGCATGTCGCCTTCTGGGGTGGTGGTGCGGGTGAGGTCACCCCAGACTTGGTCGGGGTCTTTGCGTTTAAGGAATTCGTGGAGGGTGCGGAGGGCAGCACCGCTGATCTGGCGGGGGCATTTCGAAATGCGGACAATTATCCTCAAGAAGACTTAGAGATTTGAATAGTTGTCTTATTTACATCAAACGGTATTAGGCTGTAAACTAAAATGTTAAACCGTTTTGCCATGAAGACACTCGCTAAATGGTCTACCGCACGGTCGAGACCGGCATCCTGTAAGGTCTGCGGGTAGAACTGCCCGCGGGTGACATCGTTGAAATGAGTCCCGAGCCCCCGATTCGTTACACCACCACCAAACACGGGACCAAATATTAAATACTATTTAGAAGCACTGCTCTCCAGCACAACCGAACGTTCACCTCAACGGACCGATTACCCTCAATGACTCGGAACCCGAACCCGATATCACTATCCCACACCAGTCAACATCTTCTTTCTGGTCGAAGTCGCTCAGAGCATCTCATAGAAAGACTTAGCGATAAAAACCGCAATCTACGCTGCTGCTAGCATTCAGGATTATTGGGGAATGAGTGCAGGCAGATGTTCGCCGCCACCATCATCAAACCCGGCAATGTCGTCACCCCTGAAGTATTGGCCAACTTGAGCACCGCAGGACAACCGCTCAACAATGCCGTCATCCCCCTTACAAACTTGATGTCGGTGATCAACTGTGTGTTTCCCCTCTATCGCCCCACCTGTATCAAGGAGATTCAACTGCCAGCGATGAATGCTGGGAACGCTTAATCGCTGCATTCGTCGATATCCTTCAAGAGAGCACCTGATTGACCAGATTTTTGGTTTATGTCATAAAAGATACGAAAACACAGTTCTTTTCGTATAGCATTAATGCTTATTCAAGCATTAACAATCAAGAATCCTATTCTGTATATCTAGCAAATTCAGTGCCGCACAATCAGCAAAAATACTAGGCCCTATCACTGAGTACGAAAAAATGGATAAGTCCTTGCCAACGAAACTCTATTCGCCAAATTCAAACAAATACGGTCCGATAGCGGAGAGTTACGAAGAGTTACAAGGATTGCATTTATTGAAAGAGTTTAAAGACCAAAACAACCTTCCCAAAGCTTCTTCTGATAGTTTGCTACGTGCAATATTTCAAGCGACGGAGATCGCAATTATAAATATTTCGATCTTAATGGATCGAATTAGCGTGGAGCGACTTGAGCATGATCTAAGAAAAGTTATTGAAGATTTTCATTGGATATATAGCCTTCACAAGCTACTATCCAAAATAAGTTCTCTCCCTAAGTCTTTAGGTTTTGAGGCAGATTTTTATGGCAGCAAAAAACGAATATCGATAACCAAATCCAAAGCCTTCGTAAAATATTTAGAAACAATAAAATGTACTGACGAAAAAATGCTTTCGTCTATCTTTCTTCCAAGCAATTTTACGGCAAGAGAAATTTCTTTGACTTCACTAGAGAACCCAGTAATACAGATTCTTCAGCTCTTAAGGCTATGCAATCAAAGTGCTAAGGGATGGGAGGAAAGACTTTCTCAAGTGCCCGCCCCAAAAAGCATGGACAGCAACAACA
>JAQCKL010000516.1 GCA_027592485.1 Cyanobacteriota bacterium | reverse complement strand
TTCGCATCATGGTGCGGCGACTCGCGTAGCGATTTTGACACCGAATAACTTTTCAAACATCCTCTGAAGAACTCTGCCTGGGCATCGTCACCCCAGCATCGCGACACCAGTACATTGGGATCATCCATAATCTGCTTCAAGGGGGTGCAGAGGGGATTATTTTGGGCTGCACCGAAATTGAATTACTGATCAAGCCAGGGGATGTCGATTGCCTACTATTTCCCACCACCCGCATTCACGCAGAAGCGGCGGTTGAGCAAGCCCTGGCAACTGTCATTGCGATCGGCCCCGAAAATCGAAATGATACTGAAGATGGCGGTTAGTCTGAATCAGGCCATTTAAGCTGGAAAGTGCCACGTTTAGAGGGCACCCTCATGACTAACCTTTCCGTTTCCGACATCGCCACTGCTATCGATCTGCTGCAAGCCTACGCTGCGGGTCAGCGCAGCTTTGTCAGCCTAAATCTTGCCAATGGCAACCTCAGTGGAGCCGATCTCAAGGGGGCCGATCTGAGCTATGCGGATCTGAGCTATGTGGACCTAAGTGGGGCAAACCTACGGGGAACGGACCTAAGCTATGCCAACCTGGGAGAAGCCAATTTAACAGGTGCTGATCTGCGGGGCGCGATGCTGATTGGCACCAATCTCAGAACAGCAGTGCTAACCTCAGCCCAGTTCGAAGCCGCAGACTATGACCCGGAAGCAACCCATTTCCCATCAGGGTTTGATCCCATTACCTCAGGATGTATCCAAGACCAAAATCGTTCAGCATAAATATGCTGTTCTAAACCTCGTTTACCTTGAAACCCGGAGTTCCCCTTGCCCTTTGCTGGTATGCCCTTTGGGCTATAAGCCCCCTCCCTGGGGAGCTGCTGTTGATACACATCTCTGAATGAAGCAACATGGGCCGATCCCCCGCTGTCGCCGCCCCTACATCCTCTGGGCAGCCTGCGCAAAAAAGAGGCCTATCTCAAATTCCACTAAGGACGTTTACCACTCATTTCTACTGCTCTTAAAGGGACAGCGATACACTTGCCCTGGAGAGAATTCAAGGGGGAGGCGATGACCGATCTGCTGGCGGGGGATATTGGCGGCACCAAGACGATTTTGCGCCTCGCGACGGTGACCAACGGGCAACTACAAACCCAGTTTGAGCACAAGTATGTCAGCGCTGAATTTGCGGGACTGGTGTCGATGGTGCAGCAGTTTTTGACGCTAGCCAGCGACCATCTGGGGCAACCCGTGCAACCCGAGCGAGCCTGCTTTGCGATCGCCGGTCCGGTGGTCAACAACACCTCCCAACTCACCAACCTGCCTTGGCGGTTACAGGGCGATCGCCTCCAAGAGGAGCTGGGCCTTGCGGAAGCGACGCTGATTAATGATTTTGAGGCGATCGGCTATGGGGTGTTGGGGCTAGAGCCAGCCGATCTCCACACCCTACAGGCAGGTAAACCCGATGCCACTGGCCCCATTGCGGTGATTGGGGCAGGTACTGGCTTGGGCCAGGGCTACTTGATGTGCCAGGGCGATCGCTATCGGGTGTTTCCCTCCGAAGGGGGCCATGCCGACTTTGCCCCCCGCTCGGAGTTGGAATTCCAGCTCTTAAAATACCTGCGGGACAAACATCAGATTACGCGGGTGTCGGTGGAGCGGGTGGTGTCGGGCCAGGGGATCATCGCGATTTATCAGTATTTGCGCGATCGCGCCATTGCAAAAGAGTCCCCGGACATTGGCGCAATCGTCACCACTTGGGAACGGCAGGCGGGGGTGGCTAAGACCGTAGATCCCGCCGCCCAGATATCCCAAGCGGCCCAGGCCCAGCGCGATAACTTGTCTCAGCAAACCATGGACCTTTTTGTCGGGGCCTATGGGGCGGAGGCAGGCAATTTGGCCCTGAAATTATTGCCCTATGGCGGTCTCTATGTAGCGGGAGGGATTGCGGCCAAGAACCTGGATTTGATCACAGCCGGCGGCTTTATGGCCGCGTTTGGAGATAAGGGCCGGGTGAGTGATTTATTGCAAAAGGTGCCGGTCCACATTGTGTTGAATCCCCAGGTGGGATTGATCGGGGCGGCCCGGCATGCAGCAGGACTCTAGCCGCCTATCCTTTGGTATCGCGGTCGCCAGCCCGGTTAGGACAAGACTGCGAGCCCCTTTGCTTTTACGCTAGGAATCAGAGCGATCCGAGGTGTCCTAAGCAAAGGGGCCAGCGCGATATAGGCCACTCCCAGGAGCCACTCTCCAACGACCGCTTCGGCAGTGGCTATGCTGGTATAGCCGGGGCGAATGTAGGGAGAGCAACGTAAATCACATAATCCGTCAAAAGTTGCAGTGCAACAAGCGCTGATGATTGTGGATAAATACAAGGTTAAGTTCCCAAAACCTCCTATCCAGTCGCCATTACCCTCAAGGCAACTGGTCATTCCCTTTATTCCCCTAAGGACTGCTCCTCTGTATGTCTTTTCAACGCCCCGCCGCCCTGACGGGCAAATCTCTCTGGATACTCATCGCTCTTGCCCTAGTAATTGCAGGGGGGACTTTTTTGACAGTATGGTCCCGCCTGCAAAATCGCCAAGCCGAGACCACCGAAACGGAAGTGGTCCCGCCGCCGCAGGTGCAGGTGGCAGCCCTAGGTCGGATCGAGCCCCAGGGTCGCGTGGTAGATATTGTCCCCGCCGAAGGTGGACGGTTAGAGCGGCTATTAGTCAAAGAGGGGGACCCGGTTGAGGCAGGGCAGATTCTGGCCTATCTGAACCTCTACGATGTGCGCTTGGCCGAGCGCGATTACGCTGCCAGCCAGCTTTCTGAGGCCGAAGCCCTGCTAGCCGCCCAAACCCAGTTTGGGGTAAGCAACATCCAAGAGGCCCAAACCCGCATTGACCAAATCGAGGGTCCCCAAGCTGCCGCCATCCAGGCCCAGCAGGACACCATTGATAGCCTCCAGGCCGAGCTGCGGGTAGCGGAATTAGACTTGGCACGGTTCCAACAATTAGAGGCCAGTGGAGCGATTTCTCGCCAAGACCTAGACCAGCAGCAGGCGGTGGTGGATCAATTGCGGGGACAAATCGGCAGTGCTCAAAACCGCAAGCAAGAACTGCAGGCCTCCCGTAGCAGTGGCTTAGGAAATGCCCGCGCTCAAGTGGCCTCCCAAGAGGCCAGTTTGCAACTGTCCCAGGCCCAAGTTTTGGTGGATTCTGCTGCCCAAAACTTGCTTCTCGCCGAAGCTCGCTTGGCCCAAACCGTAGTGCGGGCTCCCAGTTATGGCCAAGTCCTGAACCTTTATGTGGAACCAGGGGAGGCAATTTCCAGCAGTGATCCGATTTTGGCTTTGGGCAACACGGACCAAATGTATGTGGTGGCGGAGGTCTATGAGACCGACGTGAGCTTGGTGGTGGACGGACAATCGGCCACTATTCGCAGCCGCAATGGTGCTTTTGATGACATCCTCACCGGCACGGTGGACCAGGTGGGGCTACAAATTTGTAACTACCTAGGTCCCTGCTACCAATGTTGGCGTTTTACCCTGTACGGCATTAGAGAGAATCTC
>JAQCKL010000515.1 GCA_027592485.1 Cyanobacteriota bacterium | reverse complement strand
CTTAAGAGATGCGATGGAGCACGTTCTCAAGGTGGTAACGTCTTAACCTAAGTGGCGACGGCTATAGGCGCAGCTCGCAGTCTTGTCCTAACCGGGTTGGCGACTGCGATCAGGGATCCGCAATCAAAAAACATACCAGGTCTACAAGTGACTGAGGTAGGGGCGCAGAGGTAGGGGCGCAAGGGTTTGTGCCCTGATGAAGCGGTACGCTATTTACCCGCATATCCCTAACGTTACGACGGGATACGAGAAGCGCTAAGCATCCCTGCCTGTATTTTCCCCGCTGCGGGAGCTATCCTTTACGCAAAAGTAGCTCTATCGCTTTCCAGCAAGGGATTCCAAAATCAGGTTGCGCCTAAACCAGAGGCAATCTAAAGGCTGCATCAGCCGCATTGAGAGCTTGGCCCAGTTGGGTCTGGTAGTCCATTCCCAGAATTTCCGAGTACAGCTTGATGTAGTCTGTGGCGGATTGGTCCCAACTGAAATTCTCGGCCATGGCCCGGCGCTGCAGGGCCTGCCATTTCTCGGTGTAGCGGTACCCTTCGGAGGCCCGCACCATGCAGGTATAGAGGTCTAGGGGCTCGTAGCGATCGAAGCAATATCCCGTCCCCAAGGCATGGTTGGGGTCGTGGTGGGACACGGTATCCACTAAGCCGCCGGTACGGCGCACGATGGGGATGCAGCCGTAGCGCATGGCAATCATTTGGCTAATGCCGCAGGGCTCAAACCGAGAGGGCATTAAAAAGGCGTCGGCTCCCCCATAGATGCGGCGGCCAATGCCATCGCTATACATCAGGTACACGGCCATGCGGCCCCGATAGCGGGCCGCCAATTGCCAGAGTTGGTTTTCGTAGTAGCGATCGCCCGTCCCCAGCAATACAAACTGGGCATCGGTGTAGGCCAAGAACCGATCGAGGGTTTGCAAGAGCAGGTCTAACCCCTTTTGCTCCACCAGTCGCCCCACCATTCCCACCAAAAAGGTGTCTGGATTCACGTCCAGTCCCACCTCCTTTTGCAGGGCGATCTTATTGGCGGTGCGCAGCTCTAACGTCTTTGGGGTAAAGGGTTTGACCAGTTGGCTATCGGTGGCGGGGTTGTATAGATCGCGATCGATGCCATTGATAATGCCGCTGAGGCGACCGCCAATAAAGGAGAGCAACCCCTCCAGCTCCTCGCCATAGTCAGCGGTCTGGATTTGCTGGGCATAGGTGGGGGAAACGGTGTTGACGCGATCGGCATATTGCACCGCTGCCGCCATGGTGTTGTGCCCCTGCATGTACCAAGGGCACCAGGTCATCTTTTCTAACTGCCCGCGCCAGGGACCTTGGTAAGCGAGGTTATGGATGGTGAAAACTGTGCCGATGTCAGCGGTATCGTGCATCCACACGGGAATCATGCCCGTATGCCAGTCGTGGCAATGGATGATTTGGGGTTTCCAATGGTTCCAGGCAAATTCTGCCGCCCCATTGGCAAAAAAGGTAAAACGCCAAGCTTCGTCTGCGCCCCCGTAGATATTGGGGCCATCAAAAACAGGGTGGCCTAGCAGGTAGAGGGGCACATCGGAGTTCGGCATCACCGTTTCATAAACGGCGAAGTCGTTAAACATGGCATAGCCCCGCCATACGGGTTCTGCCGGAATCTCAACCTTGCTGGCAAGGGAACCGTAATAGGGCATGAATATCCGTACGTCGTGACCCATTTTCCGCAAGATCTGGGGCAGGGCACCAACGACATCCCCCATGCCCCCCACTTTCGCCAGCGGTGCTGCCTCGGCTGCCACAAACAGAATCCGCATCCGTCCCGCCTTTTAGACTTTTTTAAGTATCTCCATCAGTCTACGGGGGGAAGGTCAAAACCACTAGGGCGCGCCATCAATATAACCACGAAAAGCTTTTAGGCTGGTCGTTTTGCGCCCGCCGCCACAAATATGCTAGGGGCTGTAACCGCTCTTCGGCAAAGTTTCGAATTCAATGGATGACAGTTCCTCGTACTCCCTGGCGGGAATAGCCCTACCCTTGCAAGGCCGGGGCAAGGGGCTTAAGCCCCTTGTTCAAGGGTAGGCGGATTGACGCCGCCTTATGCTAGGGCGTTCTGTCTTGGCCGTAGGCTTGCCAGGCCAAATCAATCAGCCCCTCTAAAATGGCCACCGCCAGCACCGCATTACCTTTGCGCCCATCAATGCGAATGTGGGGCACCATGGAATCTTGTAAGCGGGCCTTCAACACATCCATATCTAAAAAACCGGCGGGGGTAGCCACCACCAAGGCCGGTCGCACCAGCTCCGCCTCAATCATGTCCACGAGGGAGGCCAAGGCTGTCTGGGATTCGCCAATCACAAAAATGCCTTCTGGATAGCGCTGGGCGAGGGTTTCAATGCCCCAAGCGGCTCGGGTCTTATCCTTTTGGGGCCGGGTCAAGGCATCCATGCTGCAGTAGACCGGGTTGGCAAAGGTGTTTTGGATGGTGGGGGCGATGCCCACCTGAACCATGGGCACATCCACAATGATCGTGGTGCGAGCGGCCAAGGCCGCTGCCCCCGATTGCAATGCTTGGGGAGAGAACCGGGTTAGGGAGGCATATTCAAAGTCGGCGCTGGCGTAGATAACGCGACGGATGATTTCGTACTCCGACGGCACAAAGACGTGATCGCCAATTTCACTGTCGATCACCCTCAGACTTTCTGCATCTGTTACGTGCCATTCCATAGGGTGCCTGCCGTATTCCTCACCAGTGGAGCAATTATCGTGCCTTATAGTATACCGGCGCGGCCCATGGACTGGGTCTTTAAGGAATGGCTTTGCCGGTCTGGTGGGGGGAAACGGGGCAGGGGAGCGGAGGGGAAACGGCGCTGAACGGATGTCCCTGATTATCGAGCCCTTTCGGTTAGCTCCCTTCAGCACTCACCGCGATCGCCCCATCACTGCGGCGATCGCAGCCCCCCTGCAAGGTTCCTGTGGTCGGGTCAATGTGAATCACATGGGCGTGGCCCATCTTTTCGGTCCAATCCGGGGCGGCTTTCACCGGATGTCCCCGCCGCTGTAACTCAGCTTGAATGGTGGCTGGAATGCGGCCCTCTAGGGTGAGGCCACTGTTGGTGTCTCCCCAGGTGCGGCCCCATAGCCAGCGGGGCAGATCGATCGCCGTTTGGGGATCAAAGCCATAGTCCAGGAGTCGGGTTAATAGGGCCAACTGGGTTTGGGGCTGGCCTTCGCCCCCCATGGTGCCCAGCACCCATTCCGGTCGGTTGTCCGTGCAAACCATCCCCGGCATCAGGGTATGGAAGGTTCGTTTGCCCGGTGCTAAGCCATTGATCTGCCCAGCATCCAACGAAAAGAAGGATCCCCGGTTTTGCAACACAAACCCCGTCCCCGGCACCATCACCGCTGAGCCAAAGTCAAAGTACACACTCTGGATCACCGAGACCGCGTTGCCGGCCCCATCCACCACGGCGGTGTAGACGGTGTCGCCGCCGATCGCTGCCGCCGGAAACGGTCCCGCTTGGTTCATCTCAATCTGGGACCGACGGTGATCGCCATAGGTCTTGGCAATC
>JAQCKL010000011.1 GCA_027592485.1 Cyanobacteriota bacterium | reverse complement strand
TTTACGCTGCCTTATACTAGGGCGTTTCTGGATCAACCCAACGTCCATCTCCTTGGATCAGGTTGATCAACTCTGCAACCCCTTGATCTTCAGGGACCTTTTTGATTTCGTCACGGCCTCGATATAACGAGATATAACCAGGGGTTTTGCCCACATAACCGTAGTCAGCATCGGCCATTTCCCCTGGTCCATTGACGATGCAGCCCATCACAGCAATGTCTAAACCGGTCAAGTGCTTAGTCGCTTCCCTGACTTTGTGGAGCACCTCTTCTAGATTGAACAGGGTGCGCCCGCAGGAGGGACAGGCCACGTACTCCACCATGGTTTTGCGCAGACCTAGGGCTTGCAGAATGCTATAGCAGACCGGAATTTCCTTCTCAGGGGCTTCGGTCAGCGAGACCCGAATCGTATCGCCAATCCCTTCTGCCAAGAGCGTGCCAATGCCAGCGGTGGACTTGATGCGGCCATACTCACCATCCCCCGCTTCCGTTACCCCCAGATGCAAGGGATAGTCCATCCCCAGCTCATCCATGCGCTGCACCATCAGGCGGTAGGCTGCCAACATCACCGGTACCCGTGATGCCTTCAAGGAAATGATCAGGTTGCGAAAGTCCAGGGATTCACAAATGTGAATGAATTCCAGGGCCGACTCCACCATCCCCTCTGGGGTATCTCCGTAGGTAAATAGCATCCGTTCTGCCAAGGACCCATGGTTGACACCAATACGCATGGCTTTGCCCTGCTCCCGCAGGGAAACCACGAGGGGTTCTAGGGTGGCTTTGATGGTCTGACCAATGTCATCAAACTCGGCCTGGGTGTATTCGGTGCGGTTAGCTTGGGGCTTCTCAAATACGTACAGCCCAGGGTTGATTCGCACTTTATCCACATGCTTCGCCACCTCTAGGGCAATTTTCATGCCGTTGTGGTGGACATCGGCCACGAGGGGCACGGCCTGATAGGTGGCCTGCAGCTGCTCCCGAATAGTGGCTAGGGCTTTGGCATGGGCCATGCTGGGGACGGTGACCCGCACAATTTCGCACCCGATTTCGTGGAGCCGCCGAATTGCGGCCACGGATCCCTCGATATCAAGGGTGTCCTCGTTGATCATCGACTGCACGACCACGGGGTTGGCACCGCCAATGGTGACATCGCCGACCCTTACGGACCGGGTGTAGCGGCGATGGATAACGGTTTCGACAGGAGCTTTAGCAGCCGCTTGAGGGGGAGAAGACAAGGTTTGCATAGCCCACGGATGATCAACGAATTACCACTACTAAGCGTGCCATAAAGCCGCCCCCTTGGGGCAAGCCTTTACGGCTAGAACGGATCACTGTCGCCTGTAATACCCCCTATAGCAGTCGCCAGTCCGGTTAGGACAAGACTGCGAGCCACTGTGCTGATGCGCTAAGGATCAGAGCGATTCTAGGTGTCTTAAGCAAAGGGGCCAGCGCTATAGTGTCTGATGGCATCAAGTCCAACCCGATTGCGGATGGCAGGGGGCCTAAGGGGAAAGGGGGCTAGAAACTGGAAGAGTCAATTGATTTGCACCGTTGATTCGTATGGTGCTGGGTGAATCTAGAAGAACCAGCCGTAGCTATGGAGACCTTTTCCTAAGAGATTTACCCCCAGGTAGCACACCCACACCACGGCAAAGCCGGATGCGGCAATAATTGCTGGACGCCTGCCCTGCCAGCCCTTGGTGAGGCGAGAGTGGAGGTAGGCCGCAAAGACTAACCAGGTAATCAAGGCCCAGGTTTCCTTGGGGTCCCAACTCCAGTAGGAGCCCCAGGCTTCATTGGCCCAGACGCCTCCAGAAATAATCCCGATGGTCAGCAGGGGAAAGCCTAAGCCAATGATGCGATAGCTAATGTTGTCTAGGGTGTCGGCTAGGGTAAGCCGCTGGGGGGAGAGGGCCACCTTCGGGGTCTCGACGATCTCGACTTTTTCTAAAACCGCCGTGCCGCCGCCCCCTGTTGCTTCAGCAGCAACGGCTTCAGACTTGAACGTGGCGTCAATTTGTTTGCGTAGGCGGCTGTCACGGAAGCCGCCCGTGCCTACGGAACTGCCCCGCAGCTCGATCGCTTGCCCTCGGGTCACCACCAAAAAGGCGATCGCCATCAATGCCCCCACCATCAGTGCCGCGTAGCTGAGCAGCATCACACTCACATGCATCATCAGCCAGTTGGACTTGAGGGCGGGTACCAAGGGCTCTGAGTGCTGCATGGCATCCGGCAGGGTCATAGTGGCAAAGGCGCTGATGCCCATGGCCACAGGGGCCGTCACCGTCCCCACCAATTGGCTTTCGCTCATGCGTTCAGCAATCAGATGGACCGCCGTCAACCCCCAGGCGACAAAAAAGAGCGACTCGTACAGATTGCTGACCGGGAAGTAGCCCCCCTCAATCCAGCGGGCCACTAACAGAGCGGCAATGGTGAGATTGGCGATCGCCATGCCGGTCGCCCCCACCTTGGGCAGGAAGGTGACCTGACGAAAGGCGGCTCCGCTCCAGTAACAGAGCATCGTGAGAAACAACACAGCGAAGGCGAGGTTGTCTAACCAACCTTGGAGGGTGACGAGATCCATGGGGGGTTACGGAATGATGTGTTCTCTCATCCTAGCCAGTTTCGGGACATTGGCCGGGCTTGTGAACGGGTTTTGATCACAATCGGTCCGGGTAAAGCGACGCTAACCCTGTCAAACTCTCCCATTACAGGAGAGTGTTATTCGCTGGTGGGATCTTCGGTGGGTGTGGATTCAGCCGGTTCAGGCGTGGACTCTGGTGCTGCCACCGTTGGTAGTGCGCCGGGGCGGTTGCCCCGGCGTAGGGCCAAGAACAGATCGTAGCGAAGCTGCCGTTCATCCAAAATCGTTGCGGTCACCCCAATGGCCTGGATGGCTTGCAATACCCCTTGGGTTTCGAGGGGCAAGTTGGGTAAAAACAGGTTGCGGTTACTGTCATCCAATTCGCCCAAGTTCAAATAGAAGTGGCCATTATTCGCATCAGGAGCCCCAGCCATGACCAACTGAAAGAGCGGATCGGTGGCCAAGGGCCGTTTCGGAGTCGGCGCAATCATATCTACCACCCCATTGCCCACGGTCAAAAAGGTGACTGATTCCTTGAGCCAGCCCCGGCTCAAGGTGAGGGACCCAAAGGGGGAAGCCCATTCGGTCAGCATGGTGTCTTCGACTTGGGTGGTGTTAATGGTGAAGCGGTATCGACTTTGAACCACCTCATCCAACTGGGCAAAGGTTTGATCCGCCTTGGGGCGATCGCTGACCTGGGCCATCAAAATTAATCCTGGATTAGGGAGGGAGACCTCTGGAGGGCTGGCGTCAGGGGCGTCAACCACCGGGGGAGACACTAACGCCAAGGCAAACTCACCCCCTAGCCAAGGGATGAGGTCATTTTCGATCACCAGCCCCGTCCCCGACTGCAGGGTCAGGGCGAGGGCGTCGGGATCTAGGGCGGTGAGGGCGCTCCAGGTGCGTCGCTCCTTTAAATCTGTCCAGAACTGTTCAAAACTACTGCCCGAGGCCATCATGACGGTCTCTTGGGGGAGGTAGTCCGGCAGTTGTTCCGGCAAAGGTTCGCTGACGGCATAGGTGCGATCGCTATCGGGCAACAGCCAACTCACACTTTGAATCTGGATGCCCTGGGACGCTAAATCGACCGTCGCCACCAGTCCCCGACTGGCCTGAAAGCCCGACAATACTGCGGGTGGAATGGCGGGCTGGGAGGCTTGGGCCAGGAACTGGGTGGCGGCAGGCACACTCACATAGAGCTTGCCGAAGGGATTCCCCACCTCGGTTTGGTCAAAGGCTCGACCATAGCCCGGCAAGTCGGCAATGGTGCGGCCCCCTTTGTAGGCATCGATCGCCTGCTCCGCTGCGCCCATGTCATCAGCGACGAGCACCAGCTCACTGCCCAATACCCCCATCCAAACCGCCTCTGGTTCAACCTCAGCATTGGCCTCATCCCCATCCCCACTGGGGTCGTATCGCGTCAGGGTGACCCCCCGGTACTCTGCCGTGGGGGAAGCCTCGGTGCCATCGTCAGCCCCGTCGGTTGCGGTATCCGTCGCCGTACTGTCGGCAGGGTCAAGGCCTGAACCCGAAAAGTCAGCCATCACCGCTTGGGCGGCCTCCCGATCCGCAATGGGTAACAGCACAATTTGATGGTGTTCCCTGGGCACCAGGACATCGTCAGATTCACCCTCCGTCAGGGGCGTGGGCAATAGGGCGATCGTGACCTCATCCCCCACCCAGGGCTCTAGATGGTCTTCAAAGGACAGGCCGTATTGGGTGAACCAGCGATCGCGCCATTTTGCCAACTGTTGGTCAAAATCGGTCTGGGTTTCAGGGGTGCCAAATTGGCGCAGTTGACGCCATTGGTCTGGATCGGTGGAGAGGCTGACGGTGAAGGTGGCTGTCTCGGGAATCGCCTTTACCCCCATGGGTAAGCTCTCAGCAAAGAACCGCTGCCAACTCAACCCCCAATAGGCGATCGCCCCGCCGCCAATTAGGAGCACAGCGGTCCCAATCGTAAAGAACAGGGGTGGTTTTTTGGGCAAGGCCATTGGTTTGGGATCCCAGGGATGATTGAGCCCTGCCAATTTAGCAAAATGCACCTGGTATCAGCAGGCTTCCGTCCACCCAACTGTCACAGAGCGTTACATCACTGTCCATATTCAATGGGGTAAGCCGCGATCTATGCTGATTGAGCTTTAAATACCCTTTGGTCTAGATTGGCCGATGACTGACTCCACTTCCATCCCTCGCCAAAAGCTCTGGTTAGCGGCGCTGAAGCCTCCCATGTATAGCGTGGCGATTATGCCGATCATTGTGGGGACTGCTGCTGCCTATGGTGAACTGGGGATTTTTGACCCGGTGACCTTTGCCCTCTTTTTGCTGTCGGCGGTGTTGATTTTGGCGTGGGAAAACCTCAGCAACGATGTCTTTGACTCGGAAACGGGCATCGACATTAATAAAGCCCATTCCGTGGTTAATTTGACCCGTAAAAAGTCGTTGGTTTTTGCCATTGGCAATGGCTGCCTTGGTCTTGGCCTCGTCGGTATTTTTGCCATTGCCCTGCGGCAGCAAGATCCGACGGTGCTGCTGCTGATTTTGCTCTGTTGTGGCTTGGGGTATACCTACCAAGGCCCTCCCTTTCGCTTGGGTTATCAGGGCCTGGGGGAAATTCTCTGCTTTATCAGCTTTGGCCCCTTAGCGGTGGGGGCCGCCTACTATAGCCAGGCTCAAACTTGGTCCCTGGGGAGCCAAATGGCGGGGGCCGTTATTGGCATCACGACATCTCTCGTTTTGTTTTGCTCCCATTTTCATCAGGTGGAAGATGACATGATCGCCGGGAAGCGATCGCCCATTGTTCGCCTGGGCACCCGCCGGGGGGCTCAACTCTTGCCGGTGCTCTGCTTAATGGTGCTGGGGCTAGTGGTGCTAGGGGTCGGGCTGGATCACTTTCCCGCCTGGACGCTGATTGCCCTGGTCAGCGTTCCCGCTGCGGTGCGCCTCAGTCAGCATGTGTGGCGCTACCACGATCAGCCGGCACGGGTCAGTAACGCTAAATTTTTTGCGATCGGGTTTCACTTTTGGAGCGGGGTGTTATTGGGGTTGGGGTTGGTGCTGCCCACGGGGGGGTGAGGAAAGGCAGAAGGATAAAGGGGTTAGGGAGCTTGGGAGATCGGGGGCTTGGGGGCTAGAAACCGGAATGGTCCAATAATTTACGCCCTTGAGTACTAGAAAACAATAGAAACGCGAATTAAATAATGCGGACAATTGAGATGTTTTAAGGACACGGCACTGAATAGATTCCTGATCCTAGCGATATCTGATCGGACCCAATCGGCATCCCATTGATCCTTCATCCTTCTGCCCTCATCCTTAATACATGCCACCTCTACACCTATCGGCACGGCAGTATCGTCGCCCGTTTCACCAGCCCCTACGGACTCACCATGGGGATTGGACAGAGCGTACGGGGTTGATTTTGCGATTGACCGATTCGGAGGGGGCGATTGGTTTTGGTGAGGTGGCCCCGATTCCTTGGTTTGGGACAGAAACCCTAGGGGCGGCGCTGACCTATTTCCAGGCATTGGGTAGCCATCCTCCGGCGGCAGCCCTGCACAACCCGCCCGACACCCTGCCCGCCTGTCAGTTCGGTTTGCAAAGTGCCCTGGCCCAACTCAAGGCTCCAGGGTCTGAGCGGCCCCCTTTAAAACCAGCGCAAATCTGGGCTCTCCTGCCCAGTTGTGTGGCGGCGATCGCCGCTTGGCGATCGCTCTGGTCTCTCGGGCACCGCACCTTTAAATGGAAAATTGGTCTCGCTGCTCCTCCCCAAGAACAGGCGGTGTTGGCACAACTTGTGGCAGCGCTCCCCCCTAGCGCCAAACTGCGGCTGGATGCCAATGGCGGGTTGACGGTGGCGGCGGCGGAGCAGTGGTTGTGCCACTGCCAGCACTTTGGCCACAGGGTTGAGTTTTTGGAACAGCCGCTGCCCCCTGAACAATGGCCTGGGTTGCAAAAGCTGGGCGATCGCTTCGGTCCTTTAGTGGCCCTGGATGAGTCGGTGGCAACGGTGGCGCAATTGGCCCAGGTCTGTGCCGCCGGTTGGTCAGGGACGGTGGTGCTCAAGCCAGCGATCGCAGGGCATCCCCAACGGTTGCAGGATCTATACCAGCGTTATCGCCTGCGGGGGGTCTTTTCTGCGGCGCTCTGTACGCCCATTGGCCAGTCCGCCGCTTTGGCGATCGCCGCGCGCTTAGACCCCAATCAAAAACGGGCCTTGGGGTTTGGGGTGGGGCAATGGTTTCAGGATGACTGGGGCACGCTGACGGCGGCACAACTGTGGGCACAACTGCCGCAATCGGGCTGGATCTGATCCCATCAGGTCCTAGGGGGTTGGGTGCAAAATCGCTGCGGCAATCCGCTCGGCGGCTCCGGCCTCTCCCAAACGATGGCGACCATTCTCTCGCATCTGCGCTAACAGACTAGGATCTCCCATGACTTGTTTGATCGCCGGTCCCACCGCCGCTGGTGTCGGCACTAACGTCACCGATAGCCCTAACAAACGTGTCTGGGACTCCGCAAACTGAGGATTAAACTGCGGTCCTTTTCCCGGTAGGGTGAACGCGGGTTTCCCCAGCCCCACCACTTGCTCAGTCGCCGTACCCGCCATGGCGATCGCACAGTCCGCCAGATGCAAGCAATCGGCATAGGCATCTTGGCAGAACTGGAGGGTGGCTTCACCGCAGGCGTAGGCGGCATAGGGACTGGTGTGGGTTGGGACCCAGCCCTGGGCGATTAAAGGTGCTGCCAGGGTGTCGAGATCGAGGGCTGGGGCGATCGCCCCCAAAAAATGCACCGGCTGGGGGGCAAGGGCACGCATCACCCCGGTCAGAGCCGTCACCATCAACTGCCAATTGCCATAGGCTTCCGGAGCCCGAGACCCTGGCAAGAGCACCACCGTTAATGTCTGGGCTTGGGGCGGTGCGAGTCCCGGGGCTTTATCCGTGGGTGCGAGGTCATCCATCATCGGATTGCCGGTATGGACATGGGCAATCCCCAATTCCTGGAGCCGGTCGGCAGTGAGGCGATCGCGCACCACCACCCCCAGACAGCGGGGATGCCCCATCAGCCAACGTTCCCAAGGAAAATACCGGGATGTGCGTTTTTTAAACCACGACTCAGACCAGGGCAGGGTGCTGAGCAACCCGGTTTCGTCCCGCAGGTAGTAATCTGACTTGGCCGTGCCCACAAACCAGTAGGGCTGACCACTCCACCAGGCAAACAGCAGGGGCACCAAATCCCCCACTGCTAAGATCATCCCCCCGGACTTGGTCCAAGTCCCCATGGCCCGGATTTGGGTCAGGGTCAGCTGCACTAACCCACCCTTTAAGTCCTGGGCCAGTTGGCGGCTGTCCATGTAAATAAAGCCCCCAGAAGGTAACTGCTTAGTGGTACAAATCAGGGGGATGTTTTGATCCCGGAACGGATGACCCGTGCCCACAAGGGGCAATGCCGCGATCGCCCAATCCGTTGCTCGACGGTGCAGGGCTGCCAAAATCCGGGTCGCAATCACATCCTCCCCGTGGCCATTACAGATGCAGAGCAGTCGAGAGTCCTTCATGGTGTGTTTGCTGGCAGACCGCTTCTCAGCCTATCCCACGGGTGACCCCCACCGGTTGCTTGGGACTGGGGCTAGCGCCACCGGAGCCCATCCGATCCCTGGCGCTGAGGGCAAGTGGTAATGGCAAAACGGCGTATCCTCTGCCTGAGTAATGGCCATGGCGAAGACTTAAATGCCACCTTGGTAATTCGTGCCCTGCGGCAACTTGATCCCACCGTCAGAGTGACTGCGATGCCCATCGTTGGTGAGGGGCAAGCCTATCGCAAGCTGGGTATTCCGATTATTGGCCCCACCGACTCCCTGCCGTCGGGGGGGTTCAACTACATCAACTTTGCTCGGTTCCTCAACCCCCGCAATTGGGTGCGGGACAAGAACCCGATTAGCCTTTGCCGGGATCTATTCTCAGGGCTGGTGTTCTTGATCTGGCGGCAGTGCCGCGCCACCTGTCGCCATAGTCGCACTTGTGATTTGCTGTTTGCCACGGGCGATATCGTCCCGATTTTGTTTGCCTTGCTGACGGGGAAACCCTTCGTGGTGTTTTTAGTCTCGACATCGGCCTACTACGAAGGCCATGTCAAGCTGCCCCTGGTGTTGAAATGGGGGCTGCGATCGCGGCGCTGTCAACGGATTTTGACCCGAGATGGCTACACCGCCCAGGATCTGCAACGGCGGGGCTTTCACCGGGCGATTTTTGCCGGATATCCGATTATGGATACCCTGGCACCTACCGGCAAGGCAATCAAACGGGAGAGCTGCTATCCACTGATTGCACTGTTGCCGGGGAGCCGCTTGCCCGAAGCAAAGCAAAACTTCAGCCTCATGCTGCGATTATGTGAAGCGATCGCGGCCCGGTTTCCCGCCCAGTTTGAGGCAGCCCTGGTACCCCAGTTGGCTGCTGAGCAGGTAGGCACCCTCGCCCAAGCTCAGGGTTGGCAAGCAACCCAGGCGGGGGTCTTAACCCACGGCCCGGTGACGGTGGGGTATCACTATGGCCTATTTGCCGATATTCTCCATCACTGTGATCTGGTGATCGGGATGGCGGGCACGGCGGTGGAGCAAGCGGTGGGTCTGGGGAAACCCGTGGTGCAAATTCCAGGGGCGGGTCCCCAGTTCACCTACTTATTTGCGGAGGCCCAGATGCGACTGTTGGGGCTGTCGGTGGTGACGGTGGGTAACCATGCCGCCGATCAGGCTACCCTTGAGGCGGCTGCCGATCGCATTGGAGCATTGTTGGCAGATCGCGATTATTTAAAGGCCTGTATTGCCAATGGCCAAGAGCGGGTGGGTCTGCCGGGCGGGTCGGTGGCGATCGCCCAAACCCTGCTGGACACCCTGGCAGGATTGGACACAAAAGCCAGGGTGGCACCGGTCTAACCCCATCGCGCAACATTAACATTGCCAGCCAGTACCCATTCCAGAATGGTCATCCCCCCAGGCACTGGCTAGAATACGAAAATAATTGATTGAAAAAGCAACCCTCGGGTTACAACCTCCCCTATGGTGGTTAAACCAGTTCAATACGAAACTCTGCTGTCCACCTGTAGTGACTACGCCGGTGCGATGGCTCTCCTGAGGCAACATCGGCCCTATCTGGAAGTGATTCCCAGTATGCGGCGTCCCCAGGACAGTATTGTGGCTTTGCCCTTACCCAACATTCGCATTCGTCAACCGGTGCAGATGGCTGGTTCCACCGGGGTTGCGGTTTCTGCTGGCACCGCCGTCTCACTGCCCTGTGACGTGGTGTTGTTAATGTGCGACCCCGAGTGGAAAATCAAAACCGGGGTAGAGCTGTTCATTTTGATCCATCGCCCCCAAGAAGATTTTTCTGACCTATTGATGCGGTGGCGACGGACCCAAATTTTGTTGGATGGGGGCTATGAATGGTTTCTCCCAGCCCGCCACCAACACCTCCTTAGCGAAGGAGCCGATACGTTGCGCCCGCTGTTTGTGGTGTTTCCCGAGAGTCCCGATCGCATCTTAAAAGGGCTCAAAGGGGCCGGGCTACCCACCGTGGTGTACGCAGATCCCACGGATGACTTGGAGCCGTTCACCCCCCTACCGAGCAGTGATGATTTGCATCTGGATGAGACGGCTGAGTTTGATGTCTCTGAGTTAGATGACTTGGGTCCATCCAATCAGGCCAATGGTTAGGCCCATCGCTCGCGCCAACCCAGGGGCGTAGTTGGGACCGTTGATGCCCTTCCTATCGCTTTGGCCACTTTGCTTAGGACGAGCCTGCTATAGATACTAGGGACTTGGCGTTTTGGCATGGGCCGTTTCCCTTCCATGGGTTCATCCCGGTTTCGATCCCCTTTTTTGAGGTCTCCTGTTGCCCTCATCGTCGTCCTGATGTTGGCGGGACTGCGGTTGTGGTTTTGGGGAGCCGCCTTTCCCAATCCCGATGAGGCCTACTACTGGCTGTGGGGCCAGCATCTGGATGGGTCCTACTTTGACCATCCTCCCTTGCCCGCTTGGATCCAAGGTGTGTTTGCGGCGGGCCTCGGGCGCTCTAACGGGGTATTGCGGTTGCCCAATGTGCTCAGCAATGGCTTGCTGTTGGCTCTGTATGGCCGGATTTGTCAACAGCTTTATGGGGCTCGCGCCCAGGAGAGCTGGGGCACAGTTCTCTGGCTGCTGTTCACCTCGCCACTGTTTTTTTTGTTTTTAGCGATCGCCTGGCAAGACCATTGGCTGATCCTGTTTGGTACCACTGCTGGGTACTGCTGGGTGCAAGCCTTGCCAACAGAGACCGCCAGCCCCAAAAAAAACTGGCTTTACGCCACCGGTTTCTGCCTGGGGTTGGCGGCCCTCTGCAAATACCTGGCCGTGTTTTTAGCCCTGGGGTGCCTGGGGGCGATCGCCACCTACCGCCCCTGGTGGCGTCTGTTTCGTAACCCTCATCTCTATGGGGCGGGGGGACTGGGGTTGGCGGTGACTACGCCGGTTTGGGTGTGGAATGCCCACCATGATTGGGCCTCGTTTCAGTTCTATTTGGGCCGTAGCGTTCAGGCCGAGCCCAGCAGCATTCAATGGTTTGGGCCGATATTTTTTCTATTGCTGAGCGGGCTGATTTTAGGGCCAGCCCAAGGGTGGGCGGCGGCCAAAGCCCTGCGGCAGGCACCCCAAAACTCGTTTGCCCAGGTTTATGGGCGGGTGGCGATCGCTGTTGCCCTGACCTCCACCGTGAGCTTGGCCTTGCTATCCCTCAAAGCCCCGGTGCTCTATTACTGGAATATCCTGGCCTACCCGTTACTTTTTCCCTTAATGGCTGGGGTGTTTTTGCCCAAAACAGCCGAACCCCGTCATCGCCCCTGGGTCAGAGCAGCCAGAACGGCCCAGGGGTTTGGCCTGTTCGTGGCGGTAGCGCTCGTGATTCACTATGCCGTGATCCCATGGTCGGCTTGGTTTGGGGAAGCGGGGGATGACGATACGCGGATGCTCTACGGCTGGCCAACGGTGGCGGCCCACATCCAAACCCAGGGCGATGCATTTGCCACCGATCCACTGTTACTGACCACCGATTACCGGTCGGCCTCGGCATTGGCCTACCAGCTCAATGACCCAACGGTGATGGCGATCTCAGGGCGGATCGATCAGTTTGACTTTTGGTACGATGCCTCGGCTTTGGAGGGGCGGGGGGCGCTGTTGCTGGGCGATCGCTGGCACCCCATCTGTCCCGCCCATTTGGCGATGTTCGATCGCACCAGTGCCCCCATCGAAATTCCTGTGCAACGCTTTGGCGTATTGATTAAGCGGTACCAATTGGTTGTGGGCTATGGATTTCATGCTGGTGACAGCGATGATTATCCCCTCAGACCCGATTATCCCCTCGCGTTTACGACGGATGGAGAGCAATGTCGTGCGGAGGTCATGCCTTGAAAAAAACACTAAACGCCCTTGCCCCCTGAGTACCCTTGCCATTAGCAAGTAGGCCTCTCGACGCTCACCTTTTGGAAACCCTATAGTTTTGGAGAACCTATCTTAGGATGCGGCCTCTAGGACCGGCTGCAACGCTTTGCTGGGCAACGCCTGTAGCGCCGGTTCCTTGAAGACGCGGGGATAGTATTTGGCTGAATCGAGGGCGATCGCCCGGCGCAGATGCTCGATCGCCCAATCGGGCCGATCCAAGGCGGCATAGCAGCAGGCTTGGTGAAAGAAGGCCAACGGGTGGTTTGGGGTGATTGAGAGTGCCTTATTAAAGGCTTCAACCGCGTCGTCGTAGGCGGTGAGTTGACGCAGTGCTAGGCCCATCATCAACCAGCCGTTGGCAGAATAAGCCTGACGCTTTAAGGATTCAGCGATCGCGAGCTGGGCTTCTTCGTAGCGGCTGAGACTGGCCAGGGTCAACCCCTTCTGGAACCAAATCTGAGCATTCTCGGGGTCGAGGCGCACCGCTTGGTAAAGCTGTTGCAGGGCCTCCGCTGACTTGCCCTGACGCCGGAGCAAATAGGCAGAGCAGGTATATAGGCGGGCATCGGTCCACCCTTGGGCTAAGGGCTCCGCAAAGCATTGCAGCGCGTCTGAGTCGCGCCCCGCTTTTGTGAAGGCATAGCCTAAGGCGATTTGAGCTTCGCGGTGGTGGGGCTGATGGGTTAATGCCGTTTGTAGGGCGGCGATCGCCTCCGGCAAATCGTTCAGGTAATAGGCGGCCAGACCTTTGCAGTACCAAACCTGACCCTCCTTAGGAGCCAAGGCTAGGGCTTGGTCATAGCTCTCAATGGCGTCGCTATACTTCTGCAAACGGTGCAGGACCCGCCCTCGTCGCATCCAAATTTTGGGGTGATGGGGCTCCAGCTCTAGGGCCTGGTTATAGGCATTCACCGCTTCGGCGGTCCAGCCAGCGGCGGCCAGGGCAGTGGCGTAGTTGGACCAGACCGTGGGATTCTCAGCCGCTAAAGCCAAGGTCTTTTGGTAACTGGCAACGGCCTCTTCATAGCGCCCCAGTCGCCCGAGCAAATAGCTGCGCTGCTGCCAGGTAATGGCATCCGCCGTCTCCAGAGCAAGCTGAGCCTCGCATTGGGCTAAGGCGGCAATCAGTTGCTCTTCGGAGGCCAGGGACCAGTCCATAGGTGGGGGATCGGTGCGATCGTGGGGCGGTGCCATTGCAGATGATAGGGATCACGATGGCTGCATCCTGATCTGCAGCATACCCAGGGACCTGCCTAACCCATCACAACCCCAATACATCCCGTCATCTCTTGAGCATTCGAGGTCGTCTGTGCTGGGTGATTGGGAACGTTAGCTGGACAAGGCAATTATCACAACTCTCTTGGACTTGTATGCAAACACCGGGCGAAGAATTGGTTGGTGAATATCTCAGGCACATCTGCAACTGTGAATTTGTGCAATACAACCTACAAACATCACCCGTGCAAGGCGAGATCGACGTCATCGGCATCAATATGTCAACGCGGACACTTTACGTCTGTGAAGTCGCCGTCCACCTCGTTACAGGTCTCCAGTACGTCAAAAATAAGCGCCCCGACAATGTCGATCGCTTCATTGCTAAATTCACCAAAGATATTCAATATGCTCGCTCTGCGCTGCCAGACTACAAACACGTCTTCATGCTGTGGTCCCCCATCGTGAAGCAGAGAGCCAACCCGCAATACGACCAAATGTCGCACGTTCAAACAATTCACACTAGGCTACAGACGGACTTTGAGGTTGATCTTCAGTTGATCATCAATGAAAAGTTTCAGCACTGTATTGCCGAACTCCGATCATTTGCCGCTCAACAAGGGGCAGCATTCACTTCACCGATAATGCGATTACTCCAAATTGAGGAGCGTCTCGCGCAACACCTGACATAAGAAATTTTCGAGAAAGAACGTACCTGTCATAGGCTGCGGGTGCATCCCAGGCGTAGCGTGGGTAGAGCAGAGCGAAACCCACGGGCCCTGGCACCTTGAGCGCGTCAGTAATGGCCATAGCCATGACAAATGACCCACTAGAACACATCGAAAGTGACGGATAGCGCTGCCAATTGGCTGGCATCCACGGTTTGAACCGCATCACTGCCGCTGCCCCTTGTGCCTGAGATATCCGTTAGCAGCCCACTGACCACATCGGTCGGGTCAGCTACCGCCACCGGACCAGAACTCGCCCCCGATCGCGTTGCCACTGCCTGTAACGCCCGCAAAGCATTGTCCAGAGGCTGACTACTCGCCACCACCAGCACTTCCGTGGGTCCCGTGGGGGCTTGTGTTACCAGTCGGAAGCTATCCCGGTTGGGATCGGGGAGTTGTAGGGTTTGCCCAGCCGCCACTCGGGTCACATTGGCGGCGGCGGTCCATTGATTGGGAAAAAGCACCGCCATTTCACCGGTAGCATCAATCACCAAAACACTCAGATACAGGTCTCGGGTCTCTTGGTTCTGAATCTCAAATTGAATCGATGTGCCCAGGGGAATCTGCTGGATACCAGGACGGGGCGGTGGGGTCGTCGCTCCTCCCCGCACCGTAAAGGCACTGGCCACCACTTGGGAACCGCCCACCGGCGTCATCGTGACCTGCAGGGCTAAGCGAGAAGAGCCTGGATTCAACGTGAGCTTGACAATGCGGGCGGCGAGGAGCGATCGCAATTTAGGACGCAACCGTTCCATGGCCCTGTCCACGGATTCCCCAGGCGAACCAAAGGAGCCGGGAATCAGATCTAAGCCAGGGGCAAAGAGTCCTAGACAGCCTTCGGCAGGAATATCAGCCTGCCCGACTAGCTCAGCCCGATAAGCAGCGGTCATGTGCCCCAGGATGTAATGCACTTCTCCCTGTTGCAAGGCCATCGCTTCCATGCGGGGAATCGCCATAATGCCCTGACGGGCCTGGGTCTGTTCTGCACTGGTGAGTGATGTATCCAGACCAATGCGGAGGCTGACATCCGTGGGGATGCCCCGCACCTGTTCTTGCAGCAGTGATCCCGCCGGCATTGTCGATTGCAAGAGGCGACCTTGCCCTTTCAAGCCCTGGCGGCTGGTAATTTGCAAGAGTCCTCGGGATTCGCCGTTATCATCCACCGCTGACAAAATCGCATCGGTCTGAAAGGCTTCCAAACTGCGGGGATCAATGCCCCCCAGCCAAATCTCAGCGGTATTCCCCTCTACTTTTGTCACTACCGCCTCTGCCGGTGGCGTGGTTTTTTCGGTGAAATAAATCGGCTGGCTGCCGTAGCTACTACCCGGTTGCACTTCGAGCTGGGGCTCCTGGCCACTAAAGGAGAGCTGGGTAGTGGTGCGGGCAATATTGGGGACGCTGCTGCCAAAGGGGGTCGTCCCAGTCTGTTGCCAGAGATACTGGGTCATCACATAGCTAAAGGCCCCGGCATAAAAATCTTCAAAGGGGGCATCGGCAGCATATTGGTCCCGCCGGGCCGAAGCGATCGCCACCCCCCGCGCAATCCCCTCCCGCCGTCGTTTAATAAAGTCGGCGGGGGACAGGTTCAGCCGGGTTAGCCACTGGGCTTGGTAGGCCAGTTCGGCGGGGCTCATTTCTAGGCTGGGGCCACCCCGACGGGCACGCACCACCAGGTTGCCTCGGGTGCCGCCCCCGGAATGGCAGCTATCTAAGACAAAGGTGACATTGTCGGTTTGCAGGGCAGACCCCAGCAAAAACAGGGTGTGTCCGGTAATGTCTTGCACCGGTCCCCCCTGGCGGGGAAACCCCTCTGGCAAGCGACTATCGACCGGTACCAGGGTGCTGTTCAACCCATCGGGAAAATCTTGGTCGGGATCCTCCACCCGAGAGCCGTGGCCTGAGAAATGGAACACCACCACATCCCCTGGGCGGGCCTGCTTAATCAGGTGTTCTTCAAAGGCGGTGAGAATCCCTCGGCGCGTGGCCTGGGCATCCGTGAGCTTGATAATGTCGTCAGGGTTAAAGCCAAATCGATGCACCAACAGGTGGTACTGCAATTCCACATCATTGGCGCAGCCCTGTAAGGGGGCAAACAGGCCGTCGTTCGGATATGCGTTGACACCCACCAATAGGGCCAGCTTGCGCGGGGTGGATTGGGCCAAGGCCCGGCCATAGCGATCACCCTGCCGTTGCCAATCCAGTTGTGACCACCCTAGGGCCGCCAGGGTTGCCCCCGCCCCCTGCAAAAAATGACGCCTTGATAGCCTGGTCATGGCCTAGTTCCTCTCGCAGTCTGATCGCGACAGCCTTAGTCTCTTGGCTACAGCCTACAGTGACCCACCATCGCAGTCCTGAAAGACCCTGACGAAGCGTAATAAATTTAGGGGGCACTTAGGGGCACTTAGGGGCACTTAGGGGGCGCAACTGAGCAATCGGGCCTGGGGATGGGCCGCTTCTAGGGCGGCTTGGCGATCGGGACTTGGGCGACCATAGGTGGTCAAATCCTGGAACGCTTCTGGAGCCAGGACCTGATCAGAGCTTTCCTCTCCCAAATCGCTAAAGAAAATTGTGGCGCTGATGGTGATGCTGCCCCGCTGGTGCTGCTGATAGAGATCGGTATACTGCTCGGTCACCACCTGCCATTGGGCCGGTTCACAGTAGCTGCGATCCACCAAAAGGGTGACATTGGGGGCTGCGAAGACGGTGCGAATCGCAAAGGCCGCGATCGCAAAGGCCGCCCAACCCGCCCCCACGGTTCTGAGCAAGGTGCGATTGAGATGATTGGGATTCATGGCATGTCGTCCAAAGCGGCTCCTAGGAGGCATTCTAGCAATGTCAATCGGTTGGCCCCACGGGCGCAGCGCAGCCAATCTGTTTTGGCGGATGTAAATGCCTTGGCTTCAGGGCCGCTAGGGTCCCTCGTCTCTCCGGCGCTGCTTCGGCGGCGGCAGGTATCGGCATTGAGGGCACCTCGTAGGGATCCGATCGCTGGGGTAAAAGTTCTAACTGGGCTTGACTGCGCCGTTGTTTCTGGGGGCGGCGGCGGCGGGCCACACCTTCCTCACTGGTTTCCTCCGCAATCACTTCGTAGAGGATCGCCTGTTTTGCGGGGCTCCCCTTCCGCAGGATGCGCCCTAAGCGCTGGATGTATTCGCGAGTCGAACCTGTCCCCGAGAGCAAAATGGCCACCCCCGCATCTGGGACATCCACCCCTTCATTCAAGACGTGGGAGACCACTACCGTGGGGTAGGTGCCGTCTCGGAAGCGCTCCAGTACCAGATGACGCTCTTTGACGGGGGTTTGGTGGGTGATGGCCGGAATCAAAAAGTCCTGGGAGATCCGGTAAACCGTGGCATTGTCGTTGGTGAAAATCAGGCACCGATCCGGGTGATGGCGTCCGAGCAACTCCGCCAGAATGCGGAGTTTGCCGGCGGTGCCCAACGAAATGGCTTTGGCGTCGCGGTGGGCCAGCATTGCCCGCCGCCCGGCGGGGGATTGGGCACTGGCCCGGACAAATCGCTGCCACCCTTCCAAACTGCCCAGCCAGATATTGGCCTCTTCTAGAAACCGATTGCGGGTGTGAATCAGGTGGTCGTAGCGATCGCGCTCTTCCTCCGATAGGGCGACTTTGAGGGTGACAATCTCGTAGGGGGCCAGGGTGGTTCCGGCCAAATCCTCGGGCTGCAGGGCATAGACAATCGGCCCCAACAGCTGATCGAGATCACTGTGGCGGCCATCGGCGCGATCGGGGGTGGCGGTCAGCCCTAGCCGATAGGGGGCGATCGCGTATTCGGCAATCACCCGATTAAAGGTGCTGGGCAGGTGGTGGCATTCATCGCAGATCAGTAGGCCATACTGATTGCCCAGGGTTTCGGCATGGATGGCGGCACTGTCGTAGGTGGCCACAAGAATGGCACTGCGATCGCGCGAACCACCCCCCAGCAAGCCGATATCGGCTGCGGGAAAGGCTTTCATTAACTGGTCATACCACTGGTGCATCAGGTCCAGGGTGGGGACCGTGATCAAGGTGCTGCGGGGCGTCGTGCCCATGGCCAGTTGCGCCACGTAGGTTTTACCCGCTGCGGTGGGCAACACCACCACCCCTCGCCAGCCTGACTTCACCCAGGCATCCAGGGCACCCTGCTGATGGGGATAGGGCTGCCATGACCGCTCATGGGTGAGGGTGAGGGCTTGGAATTGAGCCGCCTGATCATCCAGGGCAATCTGGTCAGCCCGTAAGGTTTCGACCAAGGTCCGGTAATGGTGAGCCGGAATCCGAAAGCGCTCGATGCGATCGTCCCAAGTGGCAAACTCAAACCAAGCCTTTCCCCGAGGCGGCGGGTGCAAAATCAAGGTGCCGCGATCGAAGGTGAGCTTAGAGGGGCGAACCATGACGGCGGGCGGAAAGGGCTACTGTCATTCTAAGAAGTCTTCTGCTGAGATCCCATTTTCTGAGGGGGTGATGCTGCCAGGGGACTCTTTGAGATAGCGCTGGAAGACAGCGGTGGTTGATACGGCTCGAAAGCCTGGATCATTGCGGGTCATCACTTGCAAGACCTGGGGGCTAACGGCCACAGCCGCTTTCAGGTGAGCCAGGGCACTGTCATCCTCCCCTTGCAGGGCGCATGTGGCGGCTTTGCCATAGAGGGCACTGGCGTTGGGGGTTTTGTAGCGCAGGGATTTCTCAAAACAGGCCGTCGCCTCGTCTAAACGCAGCAGCAGCTTGAGGATAAAGCCCTTATAGGTCCAAGCATAGTAACAATCGCGCTTGACGGCTAGGGCCGTATCTAGACTGCCTAGGGCATGGTGGTATTGATCGAGCCGCGTCAACGCTATGGCGCGGATATACCAGGCGCGATGGCTGTCAGGGGCCTGCTCAACCATCAGATCGAGGCTTTCTAAGGCCTCATGGTAACGATGCAGCCGAATCAGCGCGCTACCCCGGTGGTACAAGATCTTGAAATCTTCGGGGGTCAGGGCTAGAGCCCGATCAAAGCTCTGAACGGCGGCTGCGTATTGCTGCTGCCGAGCCTGGACAATGCCGCAGCCGTACCAAGACAGGGCATGGCGTGGATCCACCTGTAGCGATCGCTGAAAACTCTCCAGGGCCGCTGCATAATCCTGCAACTCACCTAGGGCATAGCCCCGGTAAGCCCAGGCGTCGCAATGGTGATTATTTGCGGCTAAGGCCCGATCATACTTTTCGATCGCCGCTTGATAGCGCCCCAGACTATACATGGCGCTAGCCTGGCCGTACCAAATTTGGGCGGTATCGACGAGATCATTAGAAGCCCTAGACACGGTTTACTATCGCCCCATCTGCCGCTTTAATTCTTCTAGTTCTTTCTCGGTTTCCCATCGCTGAAAGGTTTCCTCTAAGGGATCGCCGGGGGAGCGACTGCTAGGGTAGGGACTTTGTTGCCAGCCTGTGGTTTGCCAATCGGTCTTGGTTTGAGCTGTTTTCGTCGCGGTGCGGGTGGCTTCTGCTTGGGCAATTTTGACCTTAAGTTCCTGACGCTTGCGGTGGATTTGTTGTTGCAGGGTGCGGGTTTGCTCAAGGCGGGCTTTCACCCCCGTCATTTGTCCCCAGAAATGATTTCCTTGGCGCAGCAAGGCGGCTTCCCGCTCTTGGGCTGGTTGCAGCAGGTCAAGTCGATTGGCCGCTTTGGCCTTCATGATCCGACCATGCCAACGCTGCACCTCCTGGGCGGTGGTTAAGATGCTCTCTTGCAGCTGGTTTTCACGACGCTTGAGATCGCCTAGGAGGGCGATCGCATCTTCTTCCTGCCCCCGTAACTGTTCCTCCAGGGCCATCACTTCTAAATGAGGATTGGCCTGAAGAAACTCATCGAGACGACTTTCTAAGAAGCGACTGAGGTCTTCAAATAGGCCCATGAAACCTCCTTAATACAGTGATTTCGAGGTGTGAGAGCGATGGCAGAATAGGGCCTAGAGCCTCAGAGTAGCGCCGAAGGGGGAGGATCACTGTTGGCAAGATAACTAAACCCCGTCTAACTTGAAAACCGTAGTTTTTTTGATACACCTGTAAACTTTGTCAGTTATGGATCACCGGTTCCAAACGCCCCGACTGAAAAACGCCAAGTCCCAACAGGGAAGAGGTGTCATCTAAAACTGCTGCCCGATAAAGATGGTTCGCACTTCACCATTGCGACGCACCGTCGCTTCACCATTGGCGACAGACACTAAGGACCAACCACTCCCCCCAATTCTCTCCCCAATGTAAACCCGCTGGGGAACGCCATCGATTTCGAAGAGGGCCGCTGAGCGATTGCCCAATTCCAAAATACCCACCAGCACATGGCTGCTGGCAGGGATGGCCGCCGCCGGTGCTGGTGCCCCAGGCAAGACCGCCGTTGTGGGTGAACCGGCGACGGCGACGGGCTGACCCGCTTGATAAGGAATATAAACCCGCTCGATCACATTAATCTGAGCCAGACCATTAGGACCCGTGGTGACCCCTGACGGCAGGGTACTGCTGTTAATGGGGGGCAAGCCTAGACCGGGGCCATTGAGTGCAACGGGAACATTGGGCACCCCGCCTGGCGCCGGGACTGAGGCTGTACCGGTTTGCTGGGAAATCACGTCTAAGGAGCGACGCAAGTATTCTAAAAACTCCACATCAGGGGATGTCGCTACCGCATCGACTGCTGGCGCTGGTGCCGGGATCACCGCTTCTGGTGAAATGGACTGGCGCTGGGATAGCCAGCCTAGAATCAGGGCCGTTGCCACAGAAACCCCAACAGCCCCTAACGCCAAAGGAATCATCAGCCAACGCCGCTGCGGTTGAGCCTGGACCGGGGTGTCTTGTTCCGGGGCGACGTTGGTGGCTAGGGCATAGGCGATCGTTGAGGTGCTCTCACTGGCAAGGGTTGAGGCGGCATCAATGGCCGGGACCAAGGTGCCGTCTGTACTAACCGCCAGATCCGGGGCGGTCGGTTCTGCTAGGGGCGTTTTTAGATCGGCTAAGGCTTGGGCATCTCCGGTCAAGGCCCGCTCGACCCCATCAAAGAGGTCATCCATGAGGCGATCGGCATAGAGCTCCGCCAACTGGTTGGGATCGCCTTCTGAAGCTGGGATATCCAGCAGTGGGACTTTAGTATCAGTCATGGTTCTCTTCACAGGGCAGGCCGAGACGGCAATGGGGACACAGTCAACGCAACAGGATTGAGACGAAGGAGAATAGATACAGCCACAGAATTGCCTAGACGGTAGCAATTTCTGACTGAATTCACCGCTTTCGAAACGAATTGTTAAGAATAAAGCCCGATTATACCGATCAGACAAAGAAAATTCCCTAGCTGAAACCTGCTTTTGCACAATCCAGCCAGAGGCGAGGCGGGTTGATTAGAAAAGCCGGTTTCTGAGGGTGTGTATTGTCGGG
>JAQCKL010000514.1 GCA_027592485.1 Cyanobacteriota bacterium | reverse complement strand
CTTTCAGAAAAAGGATTACAACCATCCTTACCTTTTTAGGACTACCAACACTCAAATTGGGTCATTAACGCGGGGTTCCGCCAGCCTCGATTGACCTCATCCCTGATGATGTCTAGGGTCATGGCTATGGGGAAAGCCGGTTTATAGGGCCGCTCATGGGCTAACGCATCGTAGATATCAATGATTTGGAAGATTTGCACCACCCAGGGAATGGCGTTCTCTTTGAGGCCATCGGGGTACCCAGACCCATCCCAGCGCTCATGGTGATGGCGGATGATGGGCAACACCCCCTGCATGGTGCGAAGGGGACGGCAAATGTTTTCGCCGAGGAAGACATGCTGTCGCATGATGGTCTGTTCGGCGGCGGTGAGGGGACCTGTTTTCAGGAGAATGGCATCGGGGATCCCCACCTTGCCAATGTCATGGAGATAGCTGGCCCAGGTCAAATCTCGGAGTTGGGCGGCGGGCAGTTCCAAATACTGGCCAAAGGCTTGGGCCAACTTTGATAACCGCTCACAGTGATCCCCCGTGTGGGGATCACGGCTCTCGACGGCTCGGGCGATGGAAAATAGGACCTGACTGGCGTGATCTAAATCCTCATTCAAGCGCTTTTGGTGGACCAGGGATCTGACCCGGGCAGAGAGCTGCAAGGGGTCGAAGGGCTTGGTCAGCAGGTCATCCCCCCCGGCTTCGATCCCTTGTAGCCGCGTGGGGCGATCATCCAAGGCGGTCAGAAAAATCACCGGAATCAGCCGGGTAGTTTCGTCCTGCTTAAGGCGGCGACAGACTTCGAATCCGTCCATGCCCGGCATACTGATATCCAGCAAAATCAGATCGGGCTTAAGGGCAGGAATGGACGCAAGGGCTTGATATCCGTCACTGGCTTCTAAGACGCGATAGCCTTCCACCGACAATAGGTCGATTGCCATGGCTCGGCAGGGGGGATAGTCATCCACTACTAAGATCCTGGCTGGATCTGGACAGAAGGAGGGGGCGGTCATGGCATTTGAGGGGGTAGACCAAGAAACTCGTGCCCCATCATCTACGCTAGGGAATGTCACTGGCTACGCCATTGATCCTGAATGGGGAGACCTTAACTGGGCGAAAACCATTGACTGCTCCTCCCCATGGGTCGGCGAGTCAATGGTGGGCGGGAGAGTCTTAATTCAGAGGACGACGGCTAGACAAAGTTGTCAACCCGTTGTTCTGAGGTCAGGATCTAAGTAGGGTTGGTAATAGGGATTTGGGGTTGGCATAGGGATTATATTACTCTCCCCCTGGGACAGATTGTTTCAGGCCCTACCGCCCTTCATTATCCACCCTTAGCAGGCGGCTTATGGCCATAGTCGAGGCTCAGTTTGATTGGCGATCCGCTAGCGCATCTCCGCTGGACGCATCCTGGCTGGCTGCCGTGGCCCAAAAGAGCGGTTGCTCACCGGCGGCAGTGGCGGACTGGCTGGGGCCGCTGTTGTGGCAGCGAGGCCTCCATTCCTTGACAGGATTAGAGGGTTTTCTCGATCCAGATCAGTACTGCCCTAGCAGTCCCTTTGCGTTTGGCCCTGAGATGGTTCAGGCGGTAGAGCGATTGATTCAGGCCCAGGCTCAGAAAGAGCGGGTCGCGATCTGGGGGGACTTTGATGCCGATGGGTTGACGGCCACGGCGGTACTTTGGGAGGGGTTGGGGCAATTTTTTGATGGGTTTGATCAGCTTTGCTATTACATTCCCAATCGCTTCACTGAATCCCATGGCCTGTCTAGGGCAGGGCTCGATGGTTTAGCCCTCTGGGGTTGCCAGTTGCTAGTAACCTGCGATACGGGCAGTACGGCGATCGCTGAAATTGCCTACGCCCATGAGCTAGGCATGGAGGTGATTGTCACCGATCACCACACCCTTGCAGAGGTCCGACCGCCCGTGGTGGCCCTGGTGAATCCCCGGCAGTTGCCCGCTGACCATCCCTTGGCCGATCTCTCTGGGGTGGCGGTGGCCTACAAGTTGGTCGAGGCCCTCTATGGGCGTTTGCCCGAGGTGCCCACCCAGCCCCTGACCCAACTCCTGGATTTAGTGGCGATTGGTCTAATTGCCGATTTGGTGAATTTAAAGGGCGACTGTCGTTATCTCGCCCAAGTGGGGCTCAAGACCCTGGCCCACCAAGCTAAACAGCGGCTCCGGCCTGGGGTTAGCAAACTGTTAGATCTCTGCAAACGCACGGGAGATCGCCCCTCCGATGTGGCCTTTGGCCTCGGTCCGCGCATCAATGCGGTCAGTCGCATCCATGGGGATGCCCGGTTTGGGGTGCGGCTGTTAACCAGCCGCGATCGCCCCCAGGCCGAAGCCTTAGCCCTAGAGGCCGAATTGGCCAATACCCGCCGTAAGGCCCTGCAGGCCACGGTGATGGCTGAGGCCGAGGCCCAACTGGCCCAATTGGACTTGGCCACAACCCAGGTGATTGTCTTGGCTGATCCCCAGTGGTCCCCAGGGGTATTGGGTTTAGTGGCGAGTCAGCTGGCCCACACCTACGGTCGACCAGCGCTGATCTTCCAAACGGAGTTGGTCCCAGCGGAGTCGGGGACGGGCCGGAACCCGCCCTTAATGGCACGGGGATCAGCGCGATCGGTGAATCAAATCGACCTTTACGACCTAGTCAAGGGCCAAGCCCATTTACTGCAGTCTTTTGGGGGGCACCCCTTTGCGGCGGGGCTGACCCTCCCGGTCGAGAACCTGCCTTTATTTACAGCGGGCATTAATCGAGCCTTGCGATCGCACCCGCTCCCGATCGGAGCCTCCCAGCAGAGTCTGTTACCCATTGACTTAACGGTCACCGTCGCTGATTTGGGGCGCGATCTGTTTAAGACCCTAAAGCTGTTAGAACCCTACGGCATGGGCAATCCCGTGCCCCGATTGTGCTTGCAAAATGTTGAATTCACCCAGATTCGGGAACGGGCTTTGCGGGATCAACGGGGCGGCAAACAGCGCTTTTATAAGGTGACCTTTGAGCTGCAAGATCAGAGCACTGCGGAGCGGTTTCCAGGCCACTGGTGGGGGCATCGCCAAGATCAGCTGCCGACCGGCCCCTGTGATGTGGTGATCGAGCTGGATGTGAATATGGCCCAGTCCCGCTACGAGGCCCGGTTAATTGATGTCCGCTCTTCCCCTGCGATGGCGGTGGGCGCGATCGCCCCGTCTGTGGCCAGTCCCCAATTTATTGATCAGCGGCAACCACACCCACCAGCAGCAGAGCCCCCAGCCTTGCAGCACTGTCCCGTGACTTGGTCTGAATTGGCTGCCGCCCGTTCTGCCCTGCCCCTGACCCTGGCCTACGGCTCCCCAGTTGATCTGTCCCCAGCCAGTAAGTGGCAGGAACTGGTCGGGGTGGCCAAGTACCTCAGTCGCACGGGGGAAATAACCACCCGCGATCGCTGGTGTCAGCGACTGGGGATTAGCGATCGAACCTTAGCGATCGGGTTAGCCAGCCTAGAAACCTTAGGCTTTCAGGGGGTGCAAGATGAAGCTGGCCTGGGGATTGTCGGTCAACCCCACTCCCCTTCCCCAGAAAACTATCAAGCC
>JAQCKL010000513.1 GCA_027592485.1 Cyanobacteriota bacterium | reverse complement strand
TCACTGAACATTACCATTGCAGCTAATGGCTCGCCAGCTAAAAACGAAACGTTGGCAGTTACATCAGCTGAGCAATTTGACTATTCGCAATGGTATCCAGCTCAGGATCCAGAGACTCGACGCCATAGAGGATTTTAAGTTCAAACAGTTGCTGCTTCTTATACTGGCGAAGCAACTCCGGAGATAGCTGCTGACCCGTGAGGCTCTCCAAGACATCCGTAAGAGCACGCCCAGACTTACGGCTCTCTATCAGAGCTTGCTGCATCTGCTCACCATCAACAAACCCCGCTTGGATGAGCTTGTTGCCAAAAGGAGAGAAGCTGCGTTGTAAAACTAAGGCGCGACGCTGAGAAGAAGAGTTCGTCATAGCCAATGCAGAATCGTACTTAACAAAAACATGCCCAATGCTGACCAGAGGAGCACAACAGCACAATCATGCCTCTAAGCTTTGAGAAGCCCAAAGCGTAAACGCAGTCATTGAAGCCATTCCCAGAATGCAGGAACCTTCAAATATTCTGTAAGCAACTTAGCCCCATAGCATTGCCCCGATAATAGCCTCATCTCCATAGAAATGACATAGTTCCCATCCCGATGGAGGTCAGCCAAGATATTCCTTGCCGGTGAACCTGGTACTCCAGGGAATTGGAAAGTAATATAGATAGCGACTAAAACCACTGTACTGTTAATCCTCAATGCTCTATATGCTTGGGGATGAGTATTCTCGCTTCCGATCATTCTGATAGGGAGGGAGCAGAGGAAATGAGTGGCAGTGAATCTTGACGGATTGTGTTGTAGGTTACAGACAAGATGATTGATGAAACCCATCCCACAGATCCTGCTCAGGAACCGTCAACAGCGGCTCCTGAGGGGCTAGAAGAGTTACGAGAAGAAGATGCTGCTATCGATTTGGATTTGGAAGCTGCATTTGGTGATGGGGCAACAGATATCCCAGAAGCATTGAGTGACGAAGAGGTCGTGCCCTCGGCTGAAGCGGCTGATTTGGCTCGTCAAGTTGCTGAACTGACCGCCCAGCTTGACGATCGCACCAGTCAATATGTGCGAATCACGGCTGATTTTGAAAACTATCGCCGCCGGACCAATCGCGAGCGGGAAGAGCAAGAGGTACAAGTCAAGTGCAGCACCGTCAGTGAGCTGTTGCCCGTGATTGACAATTTTGAGCGGGCTAGGGCCCAGATCAAGCCTCAGACTGAGGCCGAAATGACGATCCACAAAAGCTATCAAAGCGTTTATAAGCAGCTAGTTGACTGCTTTAAGCGCATCGGTGTAGCACCCATGCGAGCCGAAGGGCAGGAGTTTGATCCCAACTTCCACGAAGCGGTGATGCGTGAGCCGACGGATCAGCATCCAGAAGGAACCGTTATGGAAGAGCTAGTTCGTGGGTATCTTCTAGAGGAAAAGGTGCTCCGCCATGCCATGGTCAAAGTCGCTGCCCCCCCTGAACCTGGAACCACCAGTTCGTCGAGTGAAGGGGATAATTCAGAGCCATAGGGATAGCGGATCACTCCATCAAGCAGCTCGTTTTAATGAAAGCAACTCAAATGACGCAACATTACATTTCTGTGGAGTTCATCGTTTGAACTGTATTTATGAATCTAGCGGGCTGCAACTCGATATTTACAATCCTCACCCAAGCGCTTTATTCAGCAGGAATGGGTGAGATTGTGGTGAATATAAGTTAACGTTTAGGTGCAATAGCACTCCCGTATCCAAGCTAACAATTCATAGCCGCGAGTCATGGGAAAAGTCATCGGTATCGATTTAGGAACCACTAATAGCTGTGTTGCTGTTCTAGAAGGTGGTCAGCCTGTTGTTATTTCGAATACAGAGGGGGGGCGTACCACCCCAAGCATTGTCGGTTTTGGGAAAAACGGTGAGCGCTTAGTTGGGCAGCTCGCTAAGCGCCAAGCCGTAACTAATGCGGAAAATACGGTTTACAGCATCAAACGCTTCATCGGCCGTCGCTGGGACGACACAACGAGTGAGCGGAGTCGGGTGCCCTATGTCTGTGTGGCTGGCCGTGATAGCACCGTAGATGTCCAAATTCGGGGTAAAACCTATACGCCCCAAGAAGTTTCTGCCATGATCCTGCAAAAACTTAAGCAGGATGCAGAGGCTTACCTTGGGGAAGAAGTCACCCAAGCCGTCATTACTGTTCCGGCCTACTTCACTGATGCCCAGCGGCAAGCAACCAAAGATGCAGGGACCATTGCTGGCTTAGAAGTCTTACGGATTATCAATGAGCCTACCGCTGCTTCCTTGTCCTATGGTTTGGATAAGCAGGACCAAGAGCAGACCGTCTTGGTGTTTGACTTGGGCGGAGGGACCTTTGACGTATCGGTACTGCAACTGGGAGATGGCGTTTTTGAGGTCAAGGCGACCTCTGGCAACAACCATTTGGGGGGAGATGACTTTGACAACTGCATCTCCCAATGGATGATTGATCAGTTTCGGGAGCAAGATGGCATTGATCTCTCAGCAGATCGTATGGCCATTCAACGGATTCGTGAGGCAGCGGAGAAGGCTAAGATCGAGTTATCGAGCATGCCTAATACCTCTATCAACCTGCCCTTTATCACAGCGGATGAAACGGGGCCAAAGCACCTAGAGATGGGGCTTAGCCGAGCGCAGTTTGAGCAACTGGCTAAGTCTTTAATTGAAGGGACCCTTGAGCCGGTCAAACAAGCTATCAAGGATTCAGAACTCGATCCCGATGATATCGATCGCATTTTGCTGGTAGGAGGGTCAACCCGAATTCCAGCGGTGCAAACGGCGATTACCGCTTTCTTTGGTGGCAAAGCTCCTGATCGCTCTGTGAATCCCGATGAAGCTGTCGCCCTGGGGGCGTCGATTCAAGCTGGGGTATTAGGGGGTGAAGTCAAGGATCTCCTGCTTCTGGATGTGACCCCCTTATCCCTGGGCATTGAAACGCTGGGTGAAGTATTCACCAAGATTATTGAGCGCAACACGACGATCCCCACCAGTAAAACTCAAATTTTCTCGACTGCAACGGATGGCCAAACCTCTGTTGAGGTGCATGCTCTCCAAGGAGAGCGAGCCATGGCGAAGGACAATAAGAGTCTGGGCAAATTTCAACTGGCGGGGATTCCCCCTGCCCCTAGGGGGGTGCCTCAAATCGAGGTGTCTTTTGAAATTGATGCCGATGGCATTTTACAGGTTGCGGCCCGGGATAAAGGGACGGGACGGGAGCAAAGCATTCGGATTACCAATACAGGCGGCCTGAATACAGACGAAATCGAACGGATGCGTCAGGAGGCGGAGGTATTTGCCGACGAGGATGAACGGCGCATTGAGATCGCAAACCTGCAGAACCGGGCAGATAACTTGTTCTATAGCTATGAAGCCACCATGCGCGACAATGGTGCCCTCATGGATGCCACTATCAAGGCGAGTGCTGAAGATAAGGCCGCAGACCTCAGGGCCGCGATCGCGGATCGGACCGTTACCCCAGAAGATTTGCAGCTTGCCATAGACGCCTTAGAGGATGTTTGAAAAGTCGGTCTTGAAGTAATAAAAGCTCTCAGGGTATAAGTTGCGACAAGT
>JAQCKL010000512.1 GCA_027592485.1 Cyanobacteriota bacterium | reverse complement strand
CTTGTCGCAACTTATACCCTGAGAGCTTTTATTACTTCAAGACCGACTTTTCAAACATCCTCTAAGGTACGGCCATCCGCAGTCTGATCGGATGGCAATTGCATTGTCGCCACTGGTTTAGGCATAATATTAACCATTTTTAAAAAGGCTCCTAGTTGGATTGTTAGGGATTGTCTTGACAGGGAAAATTTTGGATCATAAAGACGACTTTGATCTGGCGGCTATATAAGTTTGAGTGCCGAGATAAAAACTTTCATCGAAATAATATTTGATTTGCGTGGCGAGTATGCTCAAACCCAACAACTGCACGGCCAAAATCAGCAAAATACCGGCCAAGAAGAAGTCTTGAGGATAATGGACAAATGCTTCAGAAATGGCTTGATTTATCCCCACCCCACTACCCGCTTTTAATAAATCACCATGGGCACCAACACAATGGAAAAATACCTGTAGCTGAGCGAGGCCTGACCCCAGCAACAACAGCAATCCCGGCAATAGAAAAAACATCCCTGGCCGAAAGGCAAAGCCATAAAAGAAAACCGACCAGCTATGGCGCAAAATCTTCATGCTTGATTTTCGGAGCGGGGTAGTTGATGTTTGGATCTGGTCTCCGGTCAGCCAGTGAAGATGGGCGGGGATCTCTTCGATAGGTGCTTTCAGAACTTTAGACTTATAGAGTAACTCTGGATTGATATCCATGCCCGTTGACCGGAACGTTAACGACTTCAGAAAATCAGCATCATAAGCGCGCACCATGCCTGTGAGGGTGGCGATATCTCGTTTGGCCGTAAATGATAGGAAACGATTTGCCCAAACACTTAGCATCAAGCGTGACCAAGGGACATTGGTGACCTTGCCGCCTTTCATATAGGGGGAAGTAACGACAACCTTGGCCCGACTTTGGTGAATTTTATCCAGAAGCCGCTCGATGTGGTCGGGGGAATAACTTAAATCCAAATCGAGGGTAACAATATATTTGCCGCTAGCATGGGCAAATCCAGTTCTAAGGGCTTGCCCCAACCCTCTATTGACGGCGTGGTGAACAACGATCACATTCGTTTTCGTCTGAGCAAAGGCATCTGCAAATTTGCCAGTATCATCTTTACTGCCATCATTAATAAGGATGATTTCCCAGCGATAACTCCCCTCTAGAGACTGCAAATATTGACAAAGTGCCTTCAGATTTTTCGTCAAAATCTGGGCCTCATTGTAAGCTGGAACAACGATTGAAACAAAAGGCCGCTGATCGTCCGAAAAGACTAACTTATTAGATTTTTTTTCTATGGCCGTTTGAGCGGTTTTTGGTAACGATTGCAGTGTTGATATATACATGATTTTCAACAACTAAATAAAACGAAGTATCAAAGGAGTTTGAAGTCAGATTGCCCGATTTGCGTCCTGAAAATATCCTTGAAGGCTGATTTTGTAGTCGTCTTTATCTGTGCCATTGCGTTGACTAGTCAACGCCACTAGAAATTGGTCAATACAGTCTATTGGGGTGCTTCAATAGACGATTTCCCCGGATTCCGCCGTTCAAGCCAATGGATTCACATTGGGCAACTGAGTGGGCTATGGCTAATAAGTTAGGAATATTGATTAACTGCTACCCCATAGAAGGGCGGCAACGAACCCATCAGTGAACTTACTTAGGAAACATAATATGGAACTTTCTGGGTAATACCTGCGTCATCAGGGTGACTTCGCAGAATCTTTACGTTGAAGGGTGCTTTTGTGAATTTCACGTGAATAACAAGGCCCTTTCAGCAAAAACACTGGGGCTAGTGGGGGTGTTTTGTAACATTATGTTGGATGTGCTCCCTAGCGCTCCGCTTTGTAGGGGCTAATTTCTGCTGTTCAGTGCATGAACAATTTCACAACACGTCTAATCGTCTAGGCTGATGCTGTCGAAACGATCGCCCCTCGGCGCATCATCATAGTCAGGGGGAAGGACCATGCCGCTGGAGGTGGCTGCTCCATCGATTTGGCCCTTGCTCCAGATCCGTGGTCTGGGCATTGCGTTCAGCCAGGCGAGCTTGAATGCGTTGACGCCGCCTAGATCCTACCAACTGCGACTACAAGTGCGGCGGAATGGCTGGGTGCGGCGGCTAAGGTTGCTTCTCTTCTACCCCAAACCCAGCCAGTAGAACGGTTTCAAGGGGAGCCTCTTCGGGTGGGCGCTGGTAGTTGAGAATGCGCCGGATCCGCAGATCAGGATTCACCAAGGTGATCGAATCCACTGAGACCACTTTGGTATAGCGGGTGGTCATCAAGAGTTCCCGACTGGCGAAGGTATAGCGAAAGTGGGAAATGATTGGTCGGTCTTCTTCGTAGGCGCGATCGCGCAAATAATCGCCCTCTAGGCCCGTCGCGTCTTCCTGGGTGGTCACAAACAGCAGCCGCAGCTCCTGGCTAACCTCCTCACCCGCTTCTGACACCGTATGGAACCCCAAGCGGAATCCTGGAATCACAGCCAAGTCATCCACCACCCCGTAGTGGTTGTCATTGAGGACCTTTTGCTTCAGATCAGCCGTGATCGGCGCGACCTGAAAAGTGGTGCGCGATCGCTCAATCTCCCGGTGACTGAGGTAGTGATACGTGCGCTCACTGGCCCAGTCGCCGATACAGCAGTCAAAAAAATTGTGAAAATCTTGGCTATCCATACCCTTATTTGCCCGGTTTATAACCGCAAACACCTGCTGTTATTCAGTGTAGGAGGAATTGCTCAGCAATCTCTTTTTTCGACCAGTGAAGAATAAATTCCTGTCATAGCCGCTGTAGTGGCTGGTATCAGACCTGACAGTTTTTAAATTTGGCTCCCCTAAAGTAGGCTGCAATCGAATTTCGGGTTCACCCCCTTTCCAGTAGCCATTGCTACGCAGAGATGGGGCCGTTAGCATAGACTAAGTCAACAAAACTTAAATTATCTCTGCCAGATAGGCCGCCAGTGGCCTGAGTTCGATTCGTACCCTCTGTTTTTGGTTTTACACCTATGTCTTACGTTCCAGGCGCAACTCAGCTTTTAGTGGAGCCTACCGTTGCGGCTTTTTTCCGTAACTGCCATGGCGACTGGCGCTCGGAGCGTCGCTACTACACCATTAAGAGCGGTGAGACCCAAGAAGTGGTCAGCGACATCAGCATTCGTTTTTTAGAGCGGGAGAGCCCAGAACTTCAACAACTGGCGGCGTTGCATGGGTTGCCTGACACGATTCCGTTGGTCTGTGGCACTCAAGTGACTTGGGAGAGCACCTATCTGAAAAAGGCGGCCCGTAAACCGGCCAGCGGATCCACCGTGTTTGGGGTTCGAGGGGATATTCTCTATCGCGATCGCGGCTTTGCCACGCCCAAACCTATCACCGCTGATTTCCACTTTCGGGACCCGCACACCATGGTGCTCAAAACCGCCTACGACAATTCCAGCTTTGAGGAAGAGATTCGGTTGATTGGCGATCGCACCCGCACCCGCCAAACGATCATTTCCCGAGCCGGAGAGGAGCAGGTCATCGGCCAATATCTAGAGCAGCGCTGCTAGGGCTGGGGTTAAGGCTGGTTCAGTGCCGCAGCATGGTGGGCAAAATGCTCCCCCATGAAGGATGCAATGA
>JAQCKL010000511.1 GCA_027592485.1 Cyanobacteriota bacterium | reverse complement strand
ACTTGTCGCAACTTATACCCTGAGAGCTTTTATTACTTCAAGACCGACTTTTCAAACATCCTCTAAGGCTGAGCTAAAGCGAAGCACACCCTAGCCCGGTATTTTCATGGCCAGAAACCGCCTTACTCTGAAACCCAAGCCGGATGGTTCAGTAGGGCTTCCATCATTCGGACCCCCCGTAATTGGTTCGAGAGGGGTAAATGTCCAGGGGGAGCGCTGAGATCCCAAATAAATTCGCCGGGGTAGCGGGTCCAAACATTAGCCTTTTTCCAGGCAATCTTGGGCCATAACCGCTCCCAATTGCGGCCCACCCCCAGCCAGATTTGCCGCTGGGGGGTAAAGCCAAACTTGCCTTCGGAGTAGATCTGCCACAGCTGATCGAGGGTTTGCAAATCGACCTTCGGGAGCTGAGCCACCTCCGTGAAATACAGCCATTTGCGCTTCACCGCCTCAGGGCTAGTGAGCTCACACAGATGGTGGAGGGTGAGGCGATCGGCCGCTTCAAAGTCCTGGGCAGCGAGCTGGGTCTGCAGCTCGCCATAGTCGCCCTGGCAATCGGGAGATAGGGGCACAATCCCCTTGGGAAAGTGCTCGGCCAAAAACTGCTCTACCGTGGCATCAGTAACGCCATAGAGATACTGATAGGCTCGCCCAGTGGCCAGGGTGGGGGGGGCATCACCATGGGTTTTCAAAAAATCGACCAGCACCGGATAACCTGGCTCCCCGGCTGTGATCAGAGTCTGGATCAGGGGAAGCTGCTTCTGCGGCGGGCTAGACTGTAGGGCGGTTTTAAGGGGCTCGATCGCGTCCTGGGGAGCCGTGGGGTTTTCCATCGTCGGACTACTCATAGGTGCTTCAACCCCAGTTCAAGAGACAGAACGGCTGGACTAACAAGGGGCAAGCATCCAAATAATTATCAGCCATACAGATCGCAACCAGACACAAGGGCATTCGCTTCGACAACCTGAATCACTACTCTTTTCCGTCAGGCTAGGACGACACTAGCAAGGCAGCCACAATAACCTCATGCCAATTCGGTGTTGCAGGCCACTGATCAGGACGGTCAGCACTGTAGAGTAGACATCGTACCGTGGATGATGAATCCGAATCTAGCGTAAGGCCAATGTACGAACACATTACTCCGCCAACGGTGGGCGATCGCATCACCTTTAAAGCCGGGGAACCGATTGTCCCGGATATGCCAATTGTGCCGTTCATCCGAGGCGATGGCACCGGCGTGGATATTTGGCCCGCTGCCCAGAAGGTTTTTGATGCTGCCGTCGCCAAAGCCTATGGCGATGCCCGACGGATTGTGTGGTTCAAGGTCTATGCCGGAGATGAAGCCTGTGACAAATACGGCCAATACCAATATTTGCCCGAAGATACCCTCCAAGCCATCCGTGACTTCGGCATCGCCATCAAAGGTCCCCTCACCACTCCCATTGGCGGCGGCATCCGCTCCTTGAATGTGGCCCTGCGGCAGATCAATGATCTCTATGCCTGTGTGCGGCCCTGCAAGTACTACGCAGGCACCCCATCTCCCCATAAGACTCCAGAGAAGTTGGATGTGATTGTCTATCGGGAGAACACCGAAGACATTTACCTCGGGATTGAATGGCGAGAGGGCAGCGAGGGCGGTACGAAGTTAATTCAGTTCCTCAATGACACCCTGATTCCCAGCACCCCCGAACACGGCAAAAAGCAAATTCGCCTGGACTCTGGGATCGGTATCAAGCCCATCAGCAAAACCGGTTCCCAGCGCCTGGTACGACGGGCCATCCAACATGCCCTGCGCCTCCCTAAGGAAAAGCAACAGGTGACCCTGGTCCACAAGGGCAACATCATGAAGTACACCGAGGGGGCCTTTCGGGACTGGGGCTATGAGCTGGCCACCAGTGAGTTTCGGGCTGAATGCGTCACCGAGCGCGAGTCCTGGGTGTTGGATAACCAAGCCGCCCAACCCGATTTATCCGTAGAGGATAACGCCCGCAAAATTGAGCCCGGCTACGATGCCCTCACCCCTGAGAAAAAAGCGGAGATCTGCGAAGAAGTGGAAGGGATTCTCGCCGCCATTGGGGACACCCATGGCCAGGGTCAGTGGAAAGAGAAGGTGATGGTGAACGATCGCATCGCCGACAGCATTTTCCAACAGATCCAAACCCGTCCTGATGAGTACTCGATTCTGGCCACCATGAACCTGAATGGGGACTATCTCTCTGATGCCGCCGCCGCGATCGTCGGGGGTTTGGGAATGGGACCCGGAGCCAATATCGGCGACAGTTGCGCCATTTTTGAGGCCACCCACGGCACCGCTCCCAAGCACGCCGGTCTGGATCGGATTAATCCCGGTTCTGTGATTCTCTCGGGGGTAATGATGCTGGAGTTTATGGGCTGGCAAGAGGCGGCTGACCTGATTAAGGTCGGCATTGGCGCAGCCATCTCTAACCGCGAGGTCACCTACGATTTGGCTCGCTTAATGGAGCCCCCCGTTAACCAGCCCCTGAAGTGTTCTGCGTTTGCGGACGCGATCATTCAGCATTTTGGTGGCTAAGGTTTGGCTGTCCGTTGCAAGAGAGAACAGTGGGTTTTCCACGGCGATTCTGTATCAACCGATACAGAATCGCTATAATGGTGATTGAACCTGGGACCTGAACAGGCCAACCGCGTTTAGGAGAACGAATTTATGTCTGCATCCGAACAAGCCCGTGCCCTGATGAGTCGCCATCACCATTTGGTCAAGCAGCGCCAGCAAGCGATGTTGGGCCGGACCAATGCTGAGGTGGGTATGCCTGGGGAAGGGGTCTCCCACTGGAGCCACATTCAAGGCAAGCCCAGCAGCTCAGCTCGCAGCAGCTATGACCGTAGCGGCGCTTCTTTGAGTTAAGGGGCTATGGCAGTCGCCAGTCCGGTTGATGACAACCCTGGCCAGCCTCTTTGCTCAATTTTCGTTCGGGATGAGAAACCCGGTTTTTGCACGATGTTGCCAGGAGGGCAATGGATTGCAGAAGCTGGGTTTTTGACGCCGCTATTTTGGGGCGCATGGTGGTTTTCTCTGGCGGTTAGGTGCTCAGGGATTCGGTGATGATGGCGATCGCCCCGCCATCTACGGGTGACTGCGGCAGGGACGGCGCTTTATGAACATTCGGTTCAGGGGCTGGAAGCATTTGAGGTGGTCTTATCATGAGAATACAACTGCCTTTTCGAACTCAATGCGCTGTTCTAAGGCGAGTCATTTCCGTTGAGAGGCACAGGCTACAACAATGGCGCTATCACTCCCACCCGAACTACAACAGTTTGCAGATCGCCAGATCGCCAGCGGTAAATACACCTCCCTTGATGAAATCTTTTTAGCCGGTTTGCAAGCCCTAGCTGAGCGTGAACAGATTTACCAAGGCCGATTTGAAGCACTCCGCAGCGAAGTCTTACTCGGTGCTGACGAAGCCGAACGCGGTGAACTTTTAGACGCTGCTTCAGAAATTAACGCCATTCGCCAGCGCCTTCGCAACCGCCATCCTGAGCAATGAGTCTAGTCTGCCGCATCACGCCTCGGGCCAGTCAGGATATCGAATCAATTGCAGACTACCTCGCCACCCAAAATAGCCTTGACAG
>JAQCKL010000510.1 GCA_027592485.1 Cyanobacteriota bacterium | reverse complement strand
CCCCCGCCGCTGAATCGGCCCCCGCTGCCGCAACCGCCCCCAAGGCGACCCCCGCTAAGGCTGAGAAAACCGAGGCTCCCGCCCCGACGCCTGCCCCCAAGGCGGCTCCGGCCCCGGCTCCCAAGCCTACCCCTGCGGCTCCTCAGTCCACCATGACCTTTGCCACTGACTTCCTGGTGAATCCTAAGCTCAACAACACCAGCCGCCGTCGTCCTGGCCCCAGTTTGTCCATGTTTAAAGACATGGCCCGCACGGTGAAAACCCCCTCCGCTGGCTAAACTTGCCCCTGCCAGCCTACTCCTCTTGCCGGGATCCCTGGTTCAGCTTTGATCTGAAGGGAACGGGTTCTAGGAAAGGGTCAGAACCGTAGGCTGGTTGGAAAGCCCATGGACAAGGCGGGGCTCGGTAATCGTTCTGCCTTGCCCATCAATCTTGAGACCAGCCCGGTGTACTCTTTGCATCGGGCTTTTGTTTTTAGCGATCGCGGTCCCTAGACCAGCCCAGTTTCCAGCAGTACACCTCCCCTGACCGCAACACTATGGTGACGCGAGACGAGATTTTAGCCAGTTTTGACCCCAGTGGTGTGGGGCTCGACAATGGCAACCTCTACGGACTGCCCTTTGACTACGACAGCGCCCAGATCATTATTTTTGGGGTGCCTTGGGAGGCGACCGTGTCTTACCATGCGGGCACCGCTGACGGTCCCGACGCGGTGTTACGGGCCTCGCCCCAGTTGGACCTGTACGACTTTGACCATCCCGAGGGCTGGCAACAGGGTATCTACTATCAACCGTTGGGGGATTGGGTCCGTCCCCTCAGTGATGCCAGTCGTCAGCAGGCTGCCCGCGTCATTGCCGCGACGGAACGGGGATTGATCATTGCCGAGCATCCCGACTTACAGGCTGCCGTTGATCAGGTGAATGCCAACGGCCAACGGGTGAATGGGGCGCTAGAGGCAGCGACGCTCCAAGCGCTTCAGGGCGGCAAGCGGGTTGGGGTGATTGGGGGGGACCACAGCGTGCCTTTAGGCACCATCCAGGCGATCGCCCAGCGGGAACCCGAGTTTGGCATTCTCCACATCGATGCCCATGCCGATCTGCGGCGGGCCTACCAGGGGTTCCAATATTCCCACGCCTCGATCATGGACAACGTGATGGCCCTACCCCAGGTGACGCGATTGGTGCAGGTGGGAATTCGCGATATCTCCCATGGGGAAGTGGCCACCATTGCCGCCGCCGGGGGACGCATCGTCACCCATTACGATCCGGTGCTAAAGCGGCAGCGCTATGGCGGCACCCCCTGGCTCGATCTGTGTCAGTGCATCATCGAGCCGCTGCCCCAACGGGTCTATGTCAGCTTTGATGTGGATGGCCTTGACCCCAAACTGTGTCCCCATACCGGCACCCCGGTACCTGGTGGCTTAGAACTGGAGGAGGTCTTTTGCCTGGTGAGATCGCTAGTGGACAGTGGCCGTACCTTGATTGGCTTTGATGTCTGTGAGGTGGGCGGTGATGACTGGGACGGCAATGTGGCCGCCCGTGCGGTTTATAAGCTCTGCAATTTGATGGGGCTAACGGTCAAGGATGACCGCCCCTTACCCGCATCTGCGAGCGCTACTAATCCGCAAACTCAATGGTGAGGGTGGGCATCAAGCGCTTGAGGTTTTTGAGCGATCGCGTTTGCCACAGCACTTGATTGGAACCGCGAAAGGTGAGGGCAATATCGCCGCGATCGCGCACCCGCACCACAAACATAGACAGCATACTAATGCCGGAACTGTTGAGAAATTCCAGACCAGACAGATCAACAATACAGGCCGGGGCTTGATCCAGCGCTGACAGCAAGAGATCCATGACGGGTTGATAGGCTTCGATGCCATTGAGCCGCAGGAACCCCTTTAAAAACACCGTGTTCTCGGTGGGATCGTAGTGGGCTGTAAAATCTTCGGTCTGAATTGTGGACACAGTTTCCATCTCGTTTAAGGGTGGATTTAATCAGTTGGTGGTAGGGATAGCGGCCACCAGGTATGGTTAGAAGTCCGGTAGATCAAAGGGCCATGTATGCAATTCATCGGCTGTCCCTAAGGGGCATCAAACCTTGAGGTAGGCCAAGACATCCACCACCATAGCCCCGTGGTGGCTGGGATCCGGGGTGAAGCGCCAGGCAAACTGGGCTTGATAATCGCCGATCATGGTGAGCAACCCCATACTAGACTGCCCCTCTCCCAGAGCAGCCTTTTCTAACTGTGCCGTATAGAGGGCATCAATGTCCTCAGCCGTGATAATCCGTTGGACAAAGTCTATATAGCTATTGGCGGTGGACTCGTTGGCATGGTTGACCACCCGGAAGGTAATTAAGTCTTCCTGCAAATAGAGGGAAATACTGATGGGAGTTACAAGGGATTCATCGGTATATTTAATGGCGTTTTCCAGCAGTTCATTCGCAATGTAGCTAATCGCTCCTTTGACGGTATCCTGCTGATTAATGGCGCTGTCTGGTAGGGCCGTGCCTGGGAAGAAGGCGGCAAAATAGTCCCCAAGAAAATCAGCGGAGAGGCCATAGTTGCGCCAACGCTTTTGGCGAGGACCGAAGCTGGGGGAAAACTGTAGGGTCAAGTATTCATTATTCTCACTGTGGGGTATTTGAAAATCCCCAAACACCAGAGCATCCATAGCTGTATTCATAGTTAACTCAGACATTTATCCCTCGATCAACCATCATCAGGACCTACCCGGTGACACCCTCGACAGACCCCACCACCACCTGATTTTTCCCCCGTTGCTTGGCGAAATAGAGGTGCTGATCTGCCGCCGTGAGCAGATGGTCGGGCGAGAAATGGGCGGTAGGCACAGCACTGGCCAGCCCCATGCTGAGGGTGACATGGGGAGAGACCAGAGATCCGTCATGGGGTAGTTGCAGATGGGCGATCGCATCCCGCACCCGCTCCGCCACCTGACGCGCCCCCGCTTGGTCAGTTCTAGGCAGCAAAATTACAAACTCCTCCCCCCCATACCGGGCCACCAAATCATCCGGTCGGGTCATGGACTGGTGCAGCACCTTGGCAATTTGCCGTAGGCAATCATCCCCCGCTAAGTGGCCATAGGCGTCGTTATAGGCTTTGAAATGATCGATATCGCAGAGCAGTAGGGAGAGGGGCGTCTGTTGGTCAAGATTGGTCTGCCATTGTTGGGCAAAGTACGTGTCAAATCGTCGTCGGTTGGGGATTTGCGTCAACCCATCCAGGTCCGCCAGTTGGGTCGCCACAATGAATTTTTCGTGCCACTGGTGATCCACCACATCTCCGTGCTCCATGATGGTCTGCACGATGATTTCCAAATCTGCCTTTTGGGTGCTGACAATTTGTAGGAGGGCTTGCAGTGTGGCCTCAGCTTTGATGCGCTCTAACACCTCTGCTTTAAGTTGGACATTGGTGTTATGGAGTTCTGCCTCAATACAGTCTCCATGCTCAACTGTGGTCAACAAAGCCAGTTCTAAATCTTCTTTTTGACGGCGAAGACGTTGGTTCTCCTCCCGCAAATGTGCGACTTCAGCGATCAGACGGACAGTATCTTCCGTCGCGGAGGGCTGATGACCCATGGAGATAGCCTCATGCAGGCA
>JAQCKL010000509.1 GCA_027592485.1 Cyanobacteriota bacterium | reverse complement strand
CGGGCCGCCCCGGAGGTGGGTAAGGTATGATTCGGCCCGGCCAAATAATCGCCCACCGCCTCTGGGGTGGAGTGGCCCAAGAAAATCGCCCCGGCGTGGCGCACCTGCTCTAGCAGCGCCCAGGGGTCATCCACCTCTAGCTCCAGGTGCTCTGGGGCAAATTCATTGGACAGTTGCACCGCAGTTTCCAACGTATCCACCACGATCGCCACCCCATAATGGGCAATCGCCTTCTCTGTCAGGGTTTGGCGGGGATGATCCTGCAGTTGTCGCACTACCTCATCGGCCACCTGCTGGGCCAAACTGCCATCCGTCGTGATTAAAATGGCTGCCGCCAAGGGGTCATGTTCGGCTTGGGCCAGTAAGTCTGCCGCCACATGGATGGGGTTGGCACTGCGATCGGCAATCACCAGTACTTCAGAGGGGCCGGCCAGGGAGTCAATGCCCACGGTGCCAAACACTTGCTTTTTCGCCAGGGTCACATAGATGTTGCCCGGCCCCGTAATAATATCCACCGCTGGAACCGTCTCGGTGCCGTAGGCGAGGGCGGCGATCGCCTGCGCCCCACCCACCCGATAAATCTCCGTCACTCCAGCCTCTTGAGCTGCCACCAGCACCGCTGGGTTCAGGCTGCCCCCAGGACCTGGTGGGGTCACCATCACAATGCGCGGCACCCCAGCCACCTGGGCGGGGATTGCGTTCATCAACACCGTGCTCGGGTAAGCCGCGCGGCCCCCTGGAATATAGAGGCCGGCCCGGTCTACCGCCGTATAGCGCTTGCCCAAGACAACATCCCCTTCAAAGGACACCCAACTCTTCGGCGTGCGCTGTCGATGGAAGGCTTCAATATTTTTGTGGGCTAAGCGAATTGCATCAATCAGCTCTTTAGACACCTGCTGATAGGCCGCATCCAGCTCTGCCCCCCGCACCTTCAACTCTGCAGCGGTCAGGACTTGCTGATCAAAGTCTGCCGTATATTGCAGTAGGGCACTGTCCCCCTTGCGGCGCACGGTCTGCAATACTTCTCGAACCGTAGCTTCCTTATGGAAAACTTGGTCGTCGTGAGTCCGGGCGCAAATGCGTTGCAGTTCTGCTTGAGCCTCGGTTAGCTGATTGATAATGCGCAGCATTTGGCAGAAAACCTACTCGGTGAAATCAGAGTGGTGACCCTACGTCGCAAAGGCATGATGCCAGGGTGGTGCTTTTGAAGGAGCCCGCGATCCCGAGAGCAGGGACACTGAATCCGTCCCCCTAGCTTAACGCGCTTTTTTGGCCAAGGGGATCCAGGAGCTCCCTGATGCCAGGGTTTATGGCAATTGCCAGTCCGGTTAGGGCAAGACTGCGAGCCCCATGGCTACTGCGCAAAAGACATAGGCGGATCCTCGATCTTCTCCGCAAAGGGGCCAAAGCGATACATCCGATGTTTTAGCCACCCTAGGGCACACCACGGGGATGGTCGTTTACCTCGGCAGCATCCGTTAAGTTTGACCGTTGATCCTAGAAGGGCTGCCCCAAGCCCTCCTAGGATCAGAGAAAACGTGTCATCAACTGTTCTTTTTGTACTGTTCTTTTTGTATTTATGAGGTGAGCTGATGTTTCAGCGAGTACTTGTCGCCTTGGATTCGTCAGCTCAGGCTCCGGTTGTAGCAGGGATTTTAGCCCAACTCAATCTGACGGACCAAAGCCATGTTGTCCTTACCCACATCATGGCTTTAGCCGACCAGAGCCATGATGTCACCCAGTCTCTCCCCACCATGGACATCGACTCTGGGCAAGCAGAGCAATACCTGTTGAGTTATCAGCGTCGCCTACCCTGTCCCAGTCACATTGAAATAGCCCAGGGGGAACCGGTACAGGAAATTATCCGCCTCGCCAAAATTCATCGCAGTGATTTGATCGTTTTGGGTAGTCGAGGTCTCACCGGGCTCAATCGCATTCTTCAGGGGTCTGTCAGCAGTCAGGTCTTGGCGGAATCGCCCTGCTCAGTGCTCGTGGTCAAAACCGCTCCAGATTGAGGCCCTAGCAGCGTCGGGGCCGCCGTTTGACTTCAACCCTGACAAAAACTGCTGTAAGCGCCAGAGCTGGGCGGTGTGGGCTAAGTTGATTGGCAGCATCGATATCCCTTCCAATCGGGACTGCACCCAACCATTGCCCCATTGCCATTCATGGAATCCGTCGATCGCGCCAGCCACTAAGAGACGAAGACGATGGTCAGAAACCTGATCAACGTGGTGGTGCAGGGCGATCGCACCCAGATGGCTCGTAAACGATAGGCCTGGTTCTAGAAATTCTGGTAATCCTGGGGAGAGGGTTTGGGGCCAGAGCCACTGCCGAACCTGCTGGGGCTGTACCAAGCTTTTTTGAATATCCGGGGCGGCCACCGCCACTTCAATGCGAATGGCACTGTCTTGAAAGGTCCCAAACATGGGTGTTAATCACTCAGTACATTGATCGATGCCTCTCTAAAGTATGCCAGGGAAAACCGCTCTGCCAGGGGAAACCGCTCTGATCGGATCGGTGGTTGAGAATGGCTCCAACCCAACCGTTGCCATGAAATTTGGACCTTTACCAAATCTCATTACAATGACAGGGTGATATTGCGACATGTTTAGGGCTTGGGTATGGCAGACCAATTGATTCGGGCAACAGCAGCCGATGGCGGGATTCGGATTGTTGGGGTTGTCACGACCCAGTTAGCCCAAGTGGCTCGCCAGCGTCACCAGTTATCCTATGTGGCGACAGCGGCTCTCGGGCGGGCGATGTCGGCAGGGTTATTGTTGGTGTCGAACATGAAGCCGCCCCAGTCTCGGGTCAATCTTCGGATCCAGGGGGATGGCCCCTTAGGGGGGCTGATGGTGGATGCAGGCCTAGACGGTACGGTTCGGGGCTACGTCGACCATCCCGCTGTGGAGCTACTAAATGATGCGGGTGGTTTAGATGTGGGGGGTGCGATCGGGGCAACGGGGCGTCTATCGGTGGTGCGGGATGTGGGTCATGGCCAGCCCCACGCCAGTACCGTAGAGCTGGTATCCGGCGAAATTGGGGAGGACGTTACCTACTACCTGGCCACCTCTGAGCAAACGCCATCGGCGCTGGCGCTAGGGGTCTTAATGGGAGTTGATGGGGCAGAAGCTGCGGGGGGGCTCTTGCTACAGGTGATGCCCAAGGCGGCCCACGATGAGGCCTTAATTACCCTGCTGGAGTCACGGGTGGCTCATTTGCGGGATTTTTCATCCCAATTACGGGCTCAGAAAACGTTGCCAGAGATTTTTGAGGCATTAGTTGGCGATCTCGGGTTGACCCTATTGTCGGGCGGGCAACCGGTTCAATTCTATTGCCCCTGCTCCCATAGCCGCATGTTAGGTGCCCTCAAGATGCTGGGTACGACGGAGCTCCACGAGATGATTGCAGAAGATCAGGGGGCAGAGGCCACCTGCCATTTCTGCAATGAGATTTATCGGGTTAATGAGCAGGAGCTGGTGCAGTTGATAGCCCATTTGCAAACAGAACCATCAGGCACGTCTCGCTAGAGGCCGCTCGTCAAAGATGCCTAAGCGACTGCTAAGGCGATTTCCGATAATGAATATACCGATTTTGTGGCGTTGCTTAATCAAGGTATGAATCTACCTTTGTCATGCTGTAG
>JAQCKL010000508.1 GCA_027592485.1 Cyanobacteriota bacterium | reverse complement strand
CTCGCTGGACTGGTGGGTTTGACAATTCTCTTGATTTTTCTCTCCTAGAAGATTGCCAAGTCGTGTGAGTAGGTACTCATGGCCAGCGTTTTGGCGTCGGCTATGGGGTTGAAATCCATCGGTTTTGGCTCGCGATCGCTGTTCCAATCCCTGTCTTACAGAAAAACATTGGGTCAGTTGAGTGCGCCGATTCAAACCGCCTTCTGATTGTTTATAGCGCTGGCCACTTTGCTTAGGACATCTAGGATCACTCTGATCCTTAGGGCAGAAGCAAAAGGGCTCGCAGTCTTGTCCTACCCGGACTGGCAACGGCTATAGATTATCCGCTCGAAATCGCGTCGATTTAGTATTGAGCCTCCACCTTGGGTATGTCTCAACGTTTTATGCCCTCGTCCCAGTCTTTATCAGAGGAACCATCGGAGATGCTAACCTCCTCCCTGATGCTCCTCGACGCCATTGCGGCCCCCGTATTTGTACAAGATGCGAGTCTGCGCTGGGTCCACGTGAATGAAGCCTGTTGCGACTTACTCGGGCAAACCGCCGCCACCTTGATCGGCACCGCTAATGACCGGATTTTTAGCCCAGCAGCCCTCACCCAGTTACAGCGCACTGGGCAACAGGTCCTGCGCACCAGTATTCCAGCGGAACAGGAAATCTCACTGCTAGATCCCCAGGGACGCGGCCAGGCATTAATGGCGCAGATCACCCGACTCGATCACCACAGTACGGTCCCGTTTCTGGTCACCACCCTAAAGCCAATTCCCCCGAGTCGGGTGGTCGAGCAGCGGCAGACCCGGCTCCAGGAACTCAATGCGGATCTGGAGCGCCAGGTCGAGCAGCGGACCAAGCAACTTAAGCAGGCCCTAGAGTTTGAGGCCACCTTAAAGCGGATTACCGATCGCGTCCGTGACAGCCTCGATGAAACCCAGATTTTGCAGACGGCGGTCCAGGAGGTTAGCCAGGCGTTAGGGGCAAAGGGCGCGAATACTGCCCTTTACAACCTGGATCAGGGAACATCAACGATCTACTACGAGTACAACGAGTCCCTGCCCTCCTATCAAGGGCGGGTGGCTCAAATGGAGGCATTTCCCGAGGTCTACCATCAGCTGCTCGATGGTCAATATTTTCAGTTTTGCTCCAAGCAACCCAACCCGGTGCGGGGCCATGTCTCAATGTTGGCCTGTCCCATCCTGGACGATCGCGGCGTGCTGGGGGATCTGTGGCTGATTAACGGCAGTGAACATGGCTTCCAAGAGCCCGAAATCCGCCTCGTCCAGCAGGTGGCCAATCAATGTGCGATCGCCATTCGCCAGGCCCGTCTATACCAAGCCGCCCAATCCCAAGTCAAAGAACTGGAACGGCTCAACCAACTCAAAGATGATTTTCTCAGTACCGTCTCCCACGAGTTGCGGACACCGGTCACCAGTATGCGGGTGGCCCTGCAGCTGCTAGGGGTAACCCTGAACCAAGAGTTTGATCTCAACAGCGAGCTCCAAAAACCCCTGGCCGAGCAAAGTCGCATTGCCCGGTATTACAAGGTGTTGCGAGAAGAATGTGAGCGGGAAATCAGCCTAATTAATGATCTACCTAATTAATGATCTATTAGATCTGCAGCGGTTAGATGGCGGCAATCATCCCATCTATGCCCAACCCATTGATGTCAACACCTGGCTACCAGGACTGATTAATGGCTTTCGAGAGCGTGCCCAAAGTCGCCAACAAAATCTCGACTTTCAAGTCGAAGCAGCCTTGCCCAAGCTGATCAGTGACTCTGCCAGTTTGGATCGGGTATTTGCGGAACTGCTGAACAATGCCTGCAAGTACACCCCCCCAGGGGAGTCGATCACCTTGGCGGTCAGTGAGACTCCATCACAGCAACTGTGTTTCCAGGTCACCAATAGCGGGGTCGAAATTCCCCCCGATGAGTTGCCTCGGATCTTTGACAAGTTCTATCGCGTCCCCAGTGCCGATCCCTGGAAGCAAGGCGGGACAGGTCTGGGGCTCGCCTTGGTACAAAAACTACTGTGGCTGATCGGCGGGGAGATTACGGTAACCAGTCACCAAAAACAGACTTGCTTTACGGTGATGCTGCCAGTGAATATGAACCACGGAAATGGTTTATAGGTGTACGGGCTCAGGGCAGCTAAGGGCGCAGGGGCGCAACCCCAAGGGATGGCCCTGTTTGCCAATGGGATGAACTGTAGCGATGATTTTTTCCCCGATGCTGCCCTCGGGGTGAGGGGGAATATGCTGCAATGGAGATAACCCGTCGTCAATGAGGAGCAGGAGGCCATGTCATCTACCACTGATACGATGCCTGAGGTTTATCAAGGCCAGTTTGGCACCTTTACCGTTGATGACGAGGATCGCCGGGAAGTGGTGGTGTATCGCAGTGGCTTGGCGATCGCTGCCCTCTGCTTCGCTGTGGGCACCCTCGGGATCATTGGACTGGGTCCACTGCCGTGGGTATTGCACACCATCAGTGGACTCTATACGGTATTTTGGCTGGCCTTAGGGGTGAGCCTCGCCACCATCCACATTTACCTAAAACCCCTGCATCGCCTATTACAAGGGTTCTGGCTGGTGGGGGGAATTGCCTCAGTGGTGGTCGCCCATGGCTTTGCAGAACCCTTTGCCCAAACGGTGTATCAACACCCCGAAACCCTTTGGGGAGTGGGCTTTACCTTTGCGGCTCTGACCGGGATTTTCTTCAAGGAAGGGTTCTGCTTTAACCGCCTAGAAACCAAATTACTCACGCCCCTAGTCCCATTGCTGCTGCTGGGCCATTTGGCTGGGCTGGGCTCGAATCAGTTGAAGCTACCCTTGTTGGCCCTGTGGGCGGTGGCCTTCACGGTTTTTGCCCTACGCAAGGTGATTCAACCGATCCCCCCAGATATTGGCGACAAGAGCGTGTTTGTCTATCTGGCTCAGCAACGGTCTCAGCCGTCATGATCTTGAGCAGATTGATTAGCGCGGTTAATAAATCTGCTGCTTGGCCAGCAACCCTCTAAGGACATTGGCAGTGATTGAGGAACGGGTATTCTGGCTGGCTTGGAGCCAAATTGAGGGGGTCGGGCCAGTCTTAATGAAGCGGCTATTCCACCACTTTGAAGGGTTGGATGCGGCTTGGCAGGCGGACATCGCGGCCTTGCAGGCGGTGGAAGGGATTGGCAGCCTGTTGGCCACCAAAATTATCCAGCAGCGGCAGACGATTAATTTAGCTGAGGTGCCTACCCTACCCGGACAGCTAACCCCCGCCGATGACGCCTACCCAGCCCTACTGTTCGAGATTAGCGATCCGCCACCGGTGCTCTATTACCAGGGGGATCTCACCCTGCTGACCGCCTGCCAAACCCAACCCGCTGTGGGGATTGTCGGCACTCGCCACCCCTCTGACTACGGCAAACGCTGGACCCAGCGACTCAGCGCCGCCCTGAGCAGAGCCGGCGTGGTCATAATTTCGGGTTTAGCCGATGGCATCGATCGCGAAGCCCACAAAAGCTGTCTGGCCCACCAGGGCAAAACCATTGCGGTCTTGGGCACCGGGGTGGATCAGGTCTATCCCTACAAGAATCGGGATCTCCATCGGGAGATTGCCCAGCAGGGACTGCTGCTCAGTGAATATCCCCCAGGCACCCCCCCCGATCGCGCCCCTTTCCCCC
>JAQCKL010000507.1 GCA_027592485.1 Cyanobacteriota bacterium | reverse complement strand
TGGCTGGAGCGGATCAGCAGGGTGCGGACAATGCCGATGGTTTCGAGGGCGGCGCGGAGCTGGGCGATCGCTTCGGGGTTGCAATAGGGGCTCTCGGCATCGATGTCGAGGAGGGCGTAGCGGGTCTGGGCGTTGAAACGGACGCCGATCAGTTCGTTGGGGTCTTGCCACTTGGCCCACAGCACGCGGGGGCGCAGGGGGTAGTCGGTGACGGTGCGCCACTGGGGTTTATCGCCGAGTGATGGGGCGATCGCTTGGATGAAGTCCCAGGGGTGCTGGCCGAAGATCTCGCACAGGTGACGACCTAGGGGGGCGATCGGCTCGGGGTGGGGGGTATTCCAGGCGGCTACCACGGCGCACCTCCAAGGCTCTGAAGGTGCTGATGTACTGGTAAATATGCGCCCTGACACTCCTGGCAACCCCTCGGGTGCAGAAGTTTTTTGAGGTTTTTCATGGATCCTGAAAAGTAGCTGGGGCGGGGGTTTTAGCCCTTACGGATGACCAAAACCCTGATTTTTGGGTACAAGACTCTTGCACTGCTCGATCGCAGCGCTTATGATGGGCGCAGTTATTACAAAAGCTCCCCTGTCACCGCTTTTGGTGGCGGCGGCGCAATAGGCATAAGCAGAGTCGATAGTTGTCCTTGGCGGGGTTGCTATCGATTTTTGCTTTTCAGGGACTTTTGCATCTCTGGGGTCACATCGTCCTCACCTCCTTTCAGGTACAGGATGATTGGTGAATGGTAGCGCTCCGGGGGCTGGGATTCAACGATCAATTAAGGAGCTACGTTCGATAGCATTTCGGGAACAGGTGCTCCCCGCCGAAGCTCTTCCCAGTCTGGGGATATTGGTGAGTGAACGCAGCTACACACAACGATGCGATCGCTTGTATCGAAACTGCTGAAGGTTTGAACCTTCGACACAACCCAATCACCGTCTCGGCCATGGGTGATGCCGTTACCAGGGTCATCGAGGTTTGCATAGACCCGGATGCGATCGCCCACTTGAGGCACAGGACCACCTGACCAATCGTGTTCTTCTGCAAGGATATCGGTCAGGCTACCGCTGGGCATGAGTTGACGTTCTTCCCAACCGGGTGCATCGCCAGAGACAGCCTTGTAAAGGATCCAGGTCTCAGGAGGGGTCGTCATAGCGGTTGTCCTCAAAACTGGTCTGCTCACCATCAAAGACGCAATCCACTTTCAAAATGGGATCTCGCGTGGGCTTCAATCGCTTCAATCGCCAACCATTCCGCCGTCCCATTTCTTTGCAACGCTCTCTATCCGTTGCGCTGTGAATATTCTCCCGATTATCACCATTCGGGCGGGTCATTTCTACTGATCTCCCAATACCGGCTGATGCGCTTCGGAGGGAATCTCACCGGCCTGCTCTGCTCTGCGGATCTCATCCGCCATGACAGACTCAACCAAATTGCTGACTGAGCGAAATCGAGCATCTGCTAATTGCTCAATTTTCGCCTTTAGTTCAGGCTCCACGTATGCAAAGAGTTTGGCTTTGTCAGTTGCCACGCCGTCACTTTGGCTCATTAACACCTCAATCCTACTGGAATGGTTTAACCATGGCGCAATAGTAGCCTGACTATACCTAAACAGGCAAACCATAGTGCTACCACTTTAGAAAAACTGTGCTATCACTATCTCAGAACGTCTCTGAACGGCGTGGGAACTCGTTTAAAACGGATTCCCGTTCTCTCAACCCGTTCGGATGGCGTTTTCTCAAGTTCTGACAACGTTTTGAGGCGTTTTCTGATGAACCAATCTCTGCACAGCTTTTGCAAGCAGCACCGACTCACCAAGTCCACGGTTTACAACCACCTCGTAGACCTGGGCTATGACCTCTCTCAAGGGCTCACGCCTACGGCGCTAGAGGAGGCACAACGGGCTTTCCTGAAGGGTCAAGACACTGCCGACCAGGGCCATACGGCACAAACGTTTGTCTTGCCGGGGCATTACGCGGATCCTTTTTCGGGCATGACCCCAGGGCAATCGGCAATGGTGCCTGCTGGTTTCCAGGCGCAGAATCGCAGTCTTGCCACGTCTGCGGCGGCTCAGCGAGTGCAACAACTCTGTCAGGGGGCGAATCTACACGCTCAGCAGACGGTTGCTGCGGCCCTCGATAGCGGCGACCAAATGGGCCAGCAGTTGGGCGCGTTTCTCGCGGAGCGCACCATTGCAGCGGCGGAGCAACAACGCCAAGCCCTGATTCAGCAATATCTCCAGGCCCAGGGGGTGCAGGTGGACCCAAAGCCCCTGGCCGCTCCCGATGGCCAGGTCGCTTAGGAGGAGCCTGCCTCGTGGCTCTGCTGATTCTATTGATTTAACCCCCGGTGAAGTTTGGACGCCTAACCGGGGGCTGTCCCTAGCTGAGACATCAAGATCATGACGCAAAATTCCATCACTTTCGGGGGCGTGGCGATTCCTGGCCCCCAAGCCCAGCCCCCCGCTGGGCATGACGACATTGCCTTCCGCCCCGCCTGCACCCAGCTTGTGTCGGTGTATCAGGCCAACGGGCTCAACGCTTTCACGGTGCCCCTACCCGATGGCACCATCCGCACCCTGGCGGAATTGCCCCAGATGTCACCAGGGCAAGCCCATGCGTGGCTGGACTCTAGCGGCCTTTGCAAGGTGGGTGGCATTGATGTGCCCATCCTCTTTACTGACCAGCTCCCCCAGCAGCAGACTGCACGGGTGAGCGCTTCAGTAATGGAAGGAACCCCGGTTCCTGATGGTGTACCCATCGCCGCGATCGCCTCGGAAGGCGGGGGCGTTCCCCTGCTGCCTTTGAGCCTGGGCCTGGTGGTCCTGGTGGGTGCTGGCGTTGCAGTTTGGGGGTTCCGTTCTGGTCTATTTGCAGGGTGGTTCCTCCCCGTAGCTGTCGCCCAAAACAAGCGCACATCCCCCCACCCTCAACCACCCCCCGTCAACGACGCTGAGCCCACTGCGGGCGCCGATGACCTCATCGACGAGCTGTGGGGGTAGGCATGATGCAACTCTTTCGCAATCCTCTGATGGGCATCGTGGTGCCCGGTTTCCTGCTGATCGTCGGCGCGGTGCATTCGCTCACCGATGCCGATCGCCGCGATCGCCAAGCGATCGCCCGCGACACCGCCCAAACCGCCGTGCGCCAACGCTTGGAGGTAGGGCAAGCCGAAGCCCGCGATCGCCTCGCCGTTTCCCGCTACCAGGGGGCTTGTGTTTACGTCCCCGACGCCCAGCTCGTGCCCGGTTTGCGGTTGCAAGGCCAGAACGCTCTACCGCTAGTGGACGGCTCCACCGTCTGCGATGCCTTTGGCAACACCGCCGTCATTGCCGAGGGCGTCACCGCCGACCTGGCCACCACGGCCAATCAGTCCGTCATTCGTCAATTTCTGGGGTGGTAACCATGACTGCAACAAAGAACGATCCAAAGAAGGTGGACACCCTCATGGGGGGCGCAATCCTCCTGGCCGCTGGGCTGGTCGTGGGGGCGATCGCCTTTATGAACATCGGTCCCTATCGGGATCTCATCCACAATGCCCTGACCCAGTGGGGCTGGGTGGATTGGCTCTTTTCCATTCCCGTCGTCGGGAACTGGCTGGATGCCTCCAGTCTGGTGCTGTCGGTGGTCATCGGTGCCGCCCTCTTTGCCGGCATTCAGTTGGGCGAAGTCTGGC
>JAQCKL010000506.1 GCA_027592485.1 Cyanobacteriota bacterium | reverse complement strand
GTTACGTCTACGGTGCCCCCGGCCCCGGCCCAAGGACGTTCTGATGCAGAGCGCAATGAACTGGGGCCGCCACCGGTAAAACTACCGGTCACCTCAATCAGGCTGGCATTGACCGTCAGACTACCAGCATTGCCTTCACCAAAGGTTCCGGCAGAGATTTGCCCCCCATTCCTGATAAATAATTCCCCAGGACCGGTCATGGTAATCGTTAAATTTCCGCCGTTTCCATTGGCGGCACCCGTCCCATCACCAGCAGGTCCAGGGGCGACGGTCGTAAATAAGCCACTGGGTCCGGCTGGGCGGCCCCCATCGACCGTAATCGTCTCAGCATTAACATTAAGGTTGCCTGCATTCCCCCCTGGATTGCCTCCACTCCCCACCCCAAAGGTAGACGCCGCAATCTGCGCCCCTGCGGTCAGTGAGAGCTGACCCACATTGAGATTGATTTGACTGCCACCGCCCGTAGCTCCTGCCTCAACACTGGCAAAGATACCGCTAGGCATGACCACGAAGGGGGCGGCTGCCGGTGGAAGGAAGCCAGGGACAAAGGTAGACGCGCCAGCAACAGAGAGGGCGTCAGCAGTGACCTGCACCGAACCGCCAGCACCACCACCCGAGGTGTTGGCAAAGACCGCTGAGCCTCCAGACAGTGAAACCTGTTGCCCCCGCAACTGCACGCTACCAGCGCTAGCAGCAGTTACATCGATAGCAGCGGCGTTTTGCAGGGTGATGTCCCCAAAGTCGCTAACCCCGCCATACCCCAGTTGAAATCCTACATTTACAGGCGGGGTATCTCCATTTGTCGCCGTAGCGAGGCTGACCAACCCACTGTTAACGCTGCCAATGTCGACCCGGCCCCCAGGGGCGACTAAATTCGCCCCATTCAGGGTGACGTTGCCCCCGACCAAGGCCAGGGTCTGCTGGGCATTGACCGCTAAATCAGGGGCGAACAAGGCATCTACGACGGATAAATCTTGATTAATAAATAAGTTGTTGCCGGTGCCATTGACCACAATGTCTCCAGCGCCTGTACCCACCTGTAGGCCAGTGGGAACATTCACGGCCAGCAGGGAGCTGGCGGCGCTACTGTCGGTCAAGCTAAACGAACCGTCTTGGAACTCGATACCACTGGCGGTGCTCCCGATAAAAGAGCCGCCTAGGGACAGAGTCGCGCCGGTGCCAAAGGTGATGCCGTTGGGGTTGAACAAAAACAGATTGGCGGTACCGGTTGCCCCGAGGGTGCCGTTAATGAGGGAGGAGTTACTCCCCGTGACGCGACCAATGATATTTGTAGCTCCGGAATCCTGGAAGGTGACTGTGGTTCCAGCGGCAACGCCAAAGTCGGTGAAGCTATGGAAAAGATTGCCGCCCGCAGCCGTACCGCCTGTGATAGTACATCCCGTTGAACAATCTCCCGTAGAAAGCACGGTTGGGGTGGTGCCATCGATAACAACGGTTTGTGCCCAGGCCGGTGATGCGGTCAGCAGGGTTAAACCGAACAGGACCGTAAGGGGGACACCCTGAGATTTAGTACGACCATGATTGAGCAGATTTTTATGCATAGTATTTAGGTCGATTACACGGAATAAATGGTGTCAAATGTCCCCTGAGCCCAATATGCCCGGCCTTGAGGTTAACGCTATACAAGGCATCTTTGTGCCCCATGGATAGAGATAGATTTTGCATGCAAGGATGTTCCCAAAAACACCCCTACATGCATTGGTCCTTAAGGGTAAGGGTTACCAGGGCCAGCACCACCACCAATTAGTGGATGAGGAAAGCTCACTGGCCTCTCCTGGGAGGGGCTCCGTTGCCCAGGGGCAGCCCCAGCCACCACCATCTTGGGACCGCGATCCTTTTGAGGTTGTAATTGTGGTTTCGACTTGCTCATCAGAGGACACCACGGGGCTGGTGGCATGGGCAGCAGAGATGCCGAGGGTAAGGGCGCTGGCCAAGGCCAACGGTGCAATGCGGTGCCAATTTAAACAAATAGGTTTCATGGTCATAAACAGGTAAAGGGCTGACTTAAACGACGGACGAAGCGCGCATTGAGTCGGGAGAATGAGTGCCAGCAGCAGCCTCAAGGGGGCGGCGACAATGCTGGCACCAGAGGACAAACATCGGCAAAGCATCTAGCCACAGAAGGGACAAAGGAGTATCAAAAAATACATCTGTTCCGTAGCCTCGATTACATTTGCACGACACTGATAAAATCACGATATTACCGATAAACCCTTATGTAATGAGGGGTTTTGCGGGTTTACCACGTAAAGACTCTCCATAGTTCAGTGTGTATACTTAAGCAATCCAATAATATCAGTAAATATACTTAAGCAATTTCCGCAGTCTGGCGAGTGGTACTTGCAAGCCACGAGTATTCGTCTGACGCTTTACAAATCAGCAACGTTGCTAACAGTTCTTGCCCTAACCGGACTGGCGACTGCGGTAATGCGGGTTTTGCGCTAGCCGATCGCAGTTTCACCACACCGCATCAACATTGATGGCGCATACCACAGGAGTCTGTTCACAAGGACTCTAGACATTCCTGATGAATCAAGTCCCGTGATTCGGTCAGCCGTCCTGGGTACCTTGGCAATGGCATGGGTTGATTATCTAGGTACGGATCTGGCGACAAGCTGATGCCAAGATTACGGCTCCTGGCCCATGGCTGAACCAGTAGTGGTAGTGCATTTGATCGAGACGTCCCCACCACCATGACCTCGTTATGGCATCGAATTCAGCAGCGGTTCTGGCACATCGTCCCGCCTTTAACCATTGCCCCTAGTGTCGCCCTGCTGGTCACCGTAGGCAGTTATTTAGGTACCTTTAATTTGCTCGAATATTCTATTCGAGATACCTTTTTTCGCCTCAGATCCGTAGCTGCTGTAGACGACAGTATTGTGATCGTCACCATTGATGAGGCAGATATTCAAGCGGCTGGGGATTGGCCCATTACGGATGCCACCCTAGCGACCTTGCTGCAGAAAATTAGTGCCCAAGATCCGGTGGTAATTGGGGTGAATCTGTACCGCGATCTGCCCGAGGAACCCGGTCACCAGGAATTGCTCTCGATTTTTAGGACGACGCCAGAGATTCTGGGGGTTGAAAAAATTACGGGGCACCGAGTCGCCCCACCTCCCTTCCTGGAGGCAGCCAATCGGGTGGCGATCGCCGACTTTATCATCGATCCAGACGGTACTATCCGGCGGGCATTGCTCTCGGCCCAAGATCCCCAAGCCGACAATGCCCCTAAGTTTGCCCTGGCGACCCAGGTGGCCCTACGTTACTTAGCCCATCAGGGCATTAGCCCCGTGCCTGACCCAGAACATCCCGAAAATCTGACCTTGGGACAAGCCGCCTTCTCACCCATGGGCGATCGCGAGGCCGGATATGGCGATTTGCCCGGATATCAAATTTTGATCAATTGGCGGGGGCCAGCCAGTCAATTCCAGCAGATTCCGATGCAAGCGGTGCTCTCTGGGGACTTGCCCGACGGGTTGCTGCGCGATCGGATTGTGCTGGTGGGTTCTACCGCCGCCAGCGTCAACGACTTTTACGAGACCCCCTATACCGATTCCTGGGCAGCGAGCACCAGGGAGCCGATGGCGGGCATTTTTATTCACGCCAACATCGCCAGCCAAATCATTCAGAGGGCCACCCAAGGAAGAACTTTACTA
>JAQCKL010000505.1 GCA_027592485.1 Cyanobacteriota bacterium | reverse complement strand
ATTCGCATCATGGTGCGGCGACTCGCGTAGCGATTTTGACACCGAATAACTTTTCAAACATCCTCTTAGGGAAAAGATCGAATCTCCCTAGACTCTGTGAAATCTTTACATTCCGCACCACCTTCAGAATGATTCACGATCGCAGCCTGCTTTGACGGCACTTAGTATCCTCTAATATGCCCTTCAGGGCCATACTATCCACAATCCTGGTGTGACCACTGCGGCGGAGTCACTGTGATGCTCAATCCGCAATGGATAGACTGCATCGGCAGGATATTGGGCTTGATGAGTTTCGTAGGATGGGCAAAACGAAATGTGCCCATCAGTGGGTGTGTTGTGGGTTGCGGTTGATGGGCACTTGCCCATCCTACTGATCGCTGGGTGCCTGCGCTGGCTCGGTTGACGGGGGTTGACGGGGGCTGAAACCTTGTTGCCGTTAGGCTTAGTAGCAAGGCGGGTGGACTAGGGTACGGAGGGACCGGGTGCTTTTAAAAGCACCCGGTCCCTTAAAACTGGGGATGTGTTGAGTGCAGAGAACCCAGGGTGCTTGGGTCGTGACCAAGATACCGTTGAGCTGTGCTCAAAGAACCCTGGGATCTTGGGGTTATGTCGCGTCTTTCCCGCACCTTTCAGCCCCAGCATTGCTACCACATCACCACCCGCTGCAATAACCGCGAGTTTCGATTAACGCGGTTTGAATGTCGCCAACTTTTGCTCTATGCCCTGCGAACTTGTCAGAGCAAATACGGCTTCAAGCTCTATGGCCTCTGCATCATGAGCAACCACGTCCACTATTTGCTGGAACCGGCTCAGCCGGAGGATGTGCCGAAGATCATGCATTGGCTGAACTGGTATACGGCGATGTGCTTTAACCGCCTGTTGAACCGCAGTGGCCACTTTTGGGAGAAGCGCTATCACAGTACTGGCTTCCCCAATAGCGATCATCGGCGGGCGCTGAATACGCTGCGCTATATCCATGCCAACCCGAAGGCGGCGAATATGCAGCAGGGCTGGTTCTATGACTTTAGCAATTACGGCAGCTATGAGCGCCTCAAAACGGATGGCTTGACCCAATGGCATCCAGCCTTTTTGGCGCTGGGGGCAACGTTGGATCTCTGTGCGCGGGCTTACCGGCGGCTATGCCAACAGTACAAACCCAAGCCCAAGCCGGAGCGCAAAAATCACTGGGGCAGCAAAAAGCTGGCGGGGTTACGGCTAAAGCTACGGGCCAAGAAGGTGAGCCCTGGGCAAAAAAGCCTATGGGAACAGTGGAATCTGCCGGTGGATGAGGTGCAGGAAATCGCGAAAAAATTTGTGCTGGCGAACTGCTACGACCCCAATGTTGCCGCCCTGCAATTTACGGATACGAGCTGACCCCTGGTGCCAGGTAACGGATCGCCGAAACACTGATTTTGCCGTGGGGAGGCGGTCTGAAAATACTAATTTGGAAGGAAATTCTCCGGCGGGAGAAATTGAGAGATCGAAGGTGAGGTGTTTGTAACTCACGTAGGATTTATCTTTGCGCCAGCCGACGCGATCGCAGAATTCATGCCAGATTTTGTTGCCAGGATAGCTGCCGTCGAGTGTACCACCGCATTCCACATAAATTTGCTTCTGGACGCTAAAGCCCCATTTACCCCGGCTATACTTCACCCATAGCCCATCAATGGCCAGCAGCTCATCACAGGGGAAGTTCAGTAGCTCTTGCGGCTCAAACCACTGTCCCTCTTCTTTGCCGACAGCAGTGATCATCAACCGATAGGTTTCCTGATCAGCTTCCCGCCATTGTTGATTTTTGAGATACTCTTCTAGCTTTTGGTAGCGCAGGGTTTTGACATCAGTGGTTAGGGCTTGCAGCTCCCGCGCCAAAGCAGGATCCAGCTTTTCGGGGTTGCGATATTCCTTTAAGCAGTCGTAGGCCAATTGGGCGGCTTCTTTCCCCAGTTGTTTCACCCTGCCGATCACCTGGGTCAGATTGCGGGGGGACAATTGCGCGGTGTAGAGCAAGATGGTTTCTCGCCACCAGGTGTTTTGCCAGTTGTCTAGCACCAGGGGTATGGCCCTCTGCTTTTGCCCACCCAAACACTTGGCCGCAAAAAAACCTTGAAAACTCAGATGGGGAAACTCATACTCCTGGGGTTCTCGCTCCACCAATAGCTCACTCACCTGCACCATTTGTTTTAAAAAGGCTTCGGCATCCACATCCTCCTGCTGTAAAAGCGCCTGTTTTTGGAAAAAGGTAATCGCTTGTCGTTGGGAGATTGTGGGGCGGTTGCGTTGCACCATGGCAAAGGCCAGGGACTGCAACACCTGCTGGCTCTTTTCAAAGGGCAGCAACAGGGGAATGCCACGGGCTCTGGGGCGATCATCCAATTGCAGTTTGATCATGCCTTGGTACAGCTCGGTGCGGCGACGGGGCAGTTGGGTGGCGGGGTCAAAGCGATGGTAGGTGGCCAACATATTCAGCAGCAGCGGATTCTGGGCCATTTCCCGCAATTCGGGCCGATCTGGATCTTCCAGTTGAGTCAGCAAGTTCTGGGCTCGCTGGGTGGCTACGGTTTGGGCCTGGTCCTGTTGACGTTCACTCCGGGCGCAACGCTCTTGACAGAGATACCACCGCTCAATGAAGTGCCGCTGTTGCTGGGGCTTAAATTTCTGCACAAACAAGGGGGCGGTGGGGCGACGGGCGGCATAGTCTTTATAGCCCTGGGGCCGTGAGGTGAGGATAAAGGTGGATTGGCTATACTCCTGCATCTGCCGCGTGATCCAATAGCTCACCCACTGCCGTTGGGGTTCCGATAGCTCATCAAAGCCATCGAACATAATCAAGGCTTTCCCATTCCTGAGGAGGGTTTTTGCCCATTGCGGGGGCGGCTGCAAGGGTTGGCTTTGGGACAGGCTGGGTAAATAGGTGTCGGTAATCAGTGCGGGTAAGGTGGGTAACTTGTGTTGATCCAATAGCTCCCGCAAGTCCCGCAGATACAGCAAAAACGGAATCAGCTTGGGGGCTTGATACTGTTTCTGTTTGCCGATGCCATAGATCAAGGCAATATGGCGCATCAGGGTGGTCTTGCCAAAGCCGCCCTGGGCCTGGATCACCATTTGCCGAAATATTTTGTTTTTGCGACCTCTCCGAATCAAATCCCAAATATTTAAGCTGTCTGGAGAGGTCAGTGGCTTCTCCAAGCGGGGGTTAACCTCTGGGAGATAACCACTGAGTTCTAGCGGGACAAACACCTCTTCCAGCATCGGAATGGTGGTGCGATCAGGGTTAAATCCTTCGGTGGTATATTCCTGAAAAAGTTTGGCCTGTTGCTTCAGGTATTTGCCATCAAAGCCTGAGAACTGCCACTTTAGGGCCTGATCCAGGCTATCCATCCACACCACTAACGCATTGGCGTCCTGTTTGGCCCGTTCCCCATAGATTTCACTCAACCGTTCGATAAAGTTGCGGCTGTAAGCGGCCCACACCGCCGTGACTAAAGTGACGGGAAAGGTCAAGGCGACTTGCAGCCAGTCTTGCTTCAACAAAAAGCTGGCAAACAGCCAACCGCTACCCCCCAGCGGCACCCATTGAATCAACGGCTGCACCACCCGCCGCTGAATGAATCGCCGTTCTGGGCTATAGCCGTCGCCACTTAGGTTAAGACGTTACCACCTTGAGAACGTGCTCCATCGCATCTCTTAA
>JAQCKL010000504.1 GCA_027592485.1 Cyanobacteriota bacterium | reverse complement strand
CCCTCTTTTAGCCAGTCGTCAATAATTTTTATCGTAGCGGGATCGCTGGCAGAAAATTCAATAAAGGCTTTCCATTCTTCGTCTGATACTCCTTCAGGCTTGAATTTGCTTATGTCCATCGTTTTCATGGTAGTAATGAAAGTTGTCCTGGGCTTACAAAATCCCGTCGATTTCTGGTCAGTAATTCGCTGGCTTCGCAGTTGCCAGCAAAATGCAGGTACGCATCAACAGGACGGGCAGGCAATAAATTGAGGAAGGCGATCGCTATCTTGCGCTCCTTTAGCCATTGCTTGTACGGGTGATTCGATCTTGTCCCGAATGGATAAGCGTCTGAAATGGCGGCGATCGCCTTATCTATGTCGCCACCCCCACCTTCCCATTCCAACAGAGTTTTGTGGATGACTTCCCTAGCCCTCTGCCTCCAGTAGCTATTCATGGCGTTGCTCCTTCAGTAAAAATCCCCGGCGGCGGCATTTATATCCTTGGGAGTTGAGGCCCTCTACGGACACCTTTGTCCAGCGGGCTGGGTCCCGCTTTAGTCCGTCCAGCACCGCTTGTCTGTGTCCCCCTGCCTTGCTGGCAATCGCCTTGCTGACAATTGCTTTGCTGGCGATTTCGTCTAGAACGCTCACATCCTGGGATGTGAGGATTGCGATATTGCGGCGTTGGACAACCTCCGCCGCAATCTTGGAGATGGTCGGGCGCTCTTTCATCCACGCCCCTCTACCCTCGGGGAGATCTTGCAGCAGCTCTTTTAGCTGCAATGCTTCTGGCCCTGGCAGTTCCGCGAGGATGGCCAAGTAAGGGCGATTCAGTCGAGAGCCAGTTTCGGTCCTCGAAATTACGTCCCGGCTGATACCTAGCCGAATTGCCCAGTGACGCTGGCTGACTTCTCCCCTGATTGCTTTGGCCAAGGCTGGCACGTCAACTTTTGTCATCTCGCCTGTTTGAATTTCCGATTGAATTTCCGAAGTTTTCGGCGGGTATACAGGATGGGCCACAGCCAGAGAGCACTCAAAAGGGCGATCCCAAGAGCTGCTGCCATTCTCCAGCGAATCTGTATGGGCGATATTTCGGGCCGCTTCTCAAGGTTTTCTTGCACCTGCTCTCGGTACATGGAGGACAGGCGGCCTGACAGAGCCAATTCTGCAATCAGGATTAGCCCTAGGCCCATGTAGATTGCCAGTGCGTAGATCATAGGGTTGACATTTTCGGTACATATAACAGTATGCCTGAAATCGAGTTTGTAGGGGATTGGCCAGAATCTGAGGCCAAGGCGATCGCCCAAAGCCTCCAAAAAAGCTTGGGGGTAGGCAGTGGCGGTGGGGCTGAGGCGCTGGTGCAGGATCTGGAAGACAACCCCACACCTGGGCTGCTTTCAAAGCGGCAACGGCGGCTGATTGATCTGTGGCGGCAAGCTGGGTCGGGGGCATTTCAGGGGGCGATCGCGGGTGGCGGGGACCTAGCCAAGGCACTCAGTTCTACCCAGGTAGAGCATCAGTGCGGGCCAGGGTGCCTGCATGATTGGGAGTCGGTGTACGGCTGGGGAAGTCTAGCCAAGGCGGTGGGTAGCCTGAAGCGGGAAAATGGCGTCACCTATCGCCTGAATGCCAACAATCGTTGGGAACGGTTTGAAGCGGCGTCTGGCGGGGGAGAGGTTGACCCTGAACTGCGGTTTTACCCTTCCGATGGGGAGTTTGGGCGCGGGGTTTATCTGGCGGTTGGGGAGCCCTCGGGCTGGCTGCGGGTTCGGCTGCGAATTGATGTCACCCCTGCCGAAGTCCTCTCCGATGAACAGTTCTACGAACTGGAAAATGATTTGGCAGCAGACACGGGGCTGTTGCTGACAAATAAAGGAATCAAGGCGATCGCCAAAACCGAAGGCGATCGCGTGTCCATGCTGATGATCCGCAACTCTGGCGACATTGAGGTGCAAGGGGCGATCGCGGGCTCTGGCACTCTACCTGAGGGAACGGACTACCGCTATCGGTTGGTGCGTCTCTCGCCACAGCCTGACGGGATTGTTGCGGACGTGGAGGTATCCCCGCCTGATTCTGAGCCTCTCAGTAAGGGGGCTATCACGGAGTCTAAGGTGCTGTTTGCCCCTGGTTCTCCCCTCAACGGTTCCCCTTTGGTGGCGGTTCATCGGCCTGCCCTGTCACGCACTTTGGTTCGGAAAGCGGTTGAGCGCTGCAAGCTTGATGGAGTCAACCTGGATGGCATTCGCGTCAAGCTGGCGGCGGCGGTTCCTGACTTTTTGCCAAAATCAACGGTGGCTTTTTGTCTGCCGGAAGATAGGGCGATCGTCCTGGTGGCCCATGACCCAGCGGCGGCGATCGCTCAGCAAGCACAGATGCTTACCCGGCGGCTACAAACTGCTGTGAGGGCTGGGGCTATATCGGGGGAAGAAGCGTTAGACATCCTCCAGCGGGCGACCTCTCTAAGCCCTGAATGGTGGCTTGAAATGCTGATCAAGCGCTATGCCGGGGCGATTCATGCGGCGGCCCTGGGGTGCATTATGACCACCGATGACAACCCTTGGGGACGGTACCTGGATTTGCTGAGGGCTCGGGGGGTAGAACACTGGGGCGATCGCAAGGCGATCTCTGAGTGCATGGCGGAAGATTACCGGGTAGCCCATGACCCGGCGGGGCTCCCCAATCTCCACACGATGCTGTGGGATGTGGCCTGCCCTGAGATTGCCAGGATGGCTCAGCAAGTGCTGCTGAATGCAATTGCCCAGCCCTGGGAAGAGGGCCTGCTAAATCCTCGGCCAGGGGACCTGGTGGAAGTGCTGGATGACAACCTCACTGACAAGGCCCCTGCCAGTGGCCCAGTTTTGGGGCGCGATGGACATGTTTTGTGGGTGGACCTGGGAGATCGCACCCCCATTGATCTGGCAAGGGTGCTTGATTTTGAATACTCCACTATGAGCAGTGGTAGAACCCTGTGGATTCTTGGTAGGGGGCATGGTGCCCTCACTAAGTCAGGGGAGCGGGCCAAGCGGGTGATGCGGTGGAAGCGCTTGGAAATTGGCCTATCTCATGAGCCAGGGGATACACGCCACGGGCGGAAAATGAAGGCGGGGTATGGGCACATCCGGGGCAGCTATGGGGCCGCTGAGGATGGCATGGCTATTGATGTCTATGTGGGACCTGACCTGGGCAGCGATCGCGTTTTCAAGGTGAAGCAAGTCGTCCCCGACACGGGGGAGCTGGACGAATACAAGTATTTGATTGGCTGCTGGGACAAGGATGAAGCCCAGCAGTTGTACCTGGCCCACATGCCCAAGCGGTTTTTGGGCGGGGTGGAGGCGGCTGACTTTGAAACTGAACTGGGGCAGTTTCAGCAGCCTGAGCGATCGCGGCTAGCCAAGTTTCTCGTTAGTCGGCATCCGTACTTTGCCCTCAGCGGTCCAGATAGCCCATAAAACAGTACAGAAAATATTTTCTGCATCCATCCTGGCGGCAACATTTGACCATCGTTCCATATCGGCCCAGGTTTCGCTGGGCCTGTAAATGCTGATGGACAAGCCCTTTTCTGGGGAGATGAAGATCCCATCCCCCCAGGTTGACTTGGTGTACCCCTGGGATGGAGGCTCTGGCTCCCTAGGTGACGGAAATGGACCTTGGCCCCACGGGGGAGTCCCCCAATCGCGCTGGGATGCTCCCCCGTCGGGCGGGACAGGGG
>JAQCKL010000503.1 GCA_027592485.1 Cyanobacteriota bacterium | reverse complement strand
TGGAAGATAACGAGAACCACCAAATTTACGATTCCCTCGGCAGCATGACTTTTTCAGCAAGCCCTAGATTGAGGTGCTTGCGATCGCAATAGGGGCGAAACGCGGTCACGATTTCGTTCACAAAGGTATCGGCAGCCACCGGATGAAACGTGGGTTGCATCCGCCCCACATCCAGGCGCTGGAGATCCAGGAGCTGATTGACCAATCGCAGCAAGCGCCGGGCATTGCGCAGGGCCACTGCTGAATGCTCAAGGGACAGGCCTTCCCCTCGACTGACAGCGGTCTCTAGGGGGCCTAAGGTCAGGGTCAAAGGGGTCCGAAACTCGTGGGAAATATTTTGAAAGAACTCCGTTTTTTGGCGGTCTAGGATCATCAGCTGAGCCGCTTGGTCCCGCATGGTTTGATACAAGCGTGATTGCTGTACGGCGATCGCGGCCTGGGCCGCCACGGCCTGGGCTAACTCAATTTCTTCTGCTTGCCAGATGCGGGGATGCTGGGTCTGGCGTAGGGAGATACTCCCCAAAATCTTGCCATCCGCAATGAGCGGCACCACTAGTAGGGAGCGAGCGGGCGATCGTAGTGAATCCTGAACCGCCATCTCTGGCAGCTGACTCAGATCATCCAAGGCTACCGGTTGCTGGGTTTCTAGGACCTGCTGAAGGACGGGATTGGTATGAATCGGAACCTGCGATCGCGGCAGGGCGTTACCCACTGTGGTTTCTTCCCCTGAGATTGGAGGGATGCCCGCCTGAGAGGGTTCGTAAAGACCGACGCATTCCACATACTCGGCATTGGCCGTCCAAAGGGATAAGGCACAACCGTCGACTTGCAAGGCTTGACCCAGCTCCTGGGTAATCGCTGCAAAGATGGCCTCCGGCTCCAAACTGGAGCGAATCGCCTGAGTCAATCTGTTGATCAACTGCTCTCGGCGAGCCAAGGCTTGGACTTGCTCATAGGTACTGGCCTGGCCCAGGGCCAAAGCAGCTTGATCGGACACCGTGACCAAGAGCTGCATTTCACTGCCTTCCCAAGGACGCAGTTGACCACATTGATGCAGCGCTAAAACCGCGATCGGTTCCTGGGAAACGACTAGGGGAACGAGAATGCTGGATTGGATGCCTAGGCGCTGCCAAAGCTGCTGCTGCTGATCGGTCAGACGGTCCACCTCCCCATCCAGTACGGTGACCTCAGACACGCTCCAAGCGAGCTGATTCAGATGGGCTGAGAGGTCGTTATGCTCAGCCATGGCGGGTGAACGATACACAAAAGTTTGTGTCCCCAGCGTCCCCCCGGTTGTGGGTCGCAATACGCAGAGGCTGGCTTCCATGAGTGCACCCACCGTTTCGACGATGGTCCGCATCATTTGTTGAGAACTGTGGGTACTGCGAATGGTATTCGTAATGGCATTCAGCAGACTTTCCTGACGCAGCACCCGCTGCAACTCTTCAGTCCGGGTCTTCAGAACCACATGGGTTTCCAAAGCGCGCTTGACGACTTGGCGGAGATGCTCATCCTCCCAAGGCTTCTGGACATACTTGAAGACTTTACCTTCGTTGATCGCATCCACTAGGTCATCAACGTCGGTATACCCGGTCAAAATGATGCGAATAATGTTGGGATACTTAGCGGCGGTCTGACTGAGAAACTCGGTCCCACTCATGCCGGGCATCCGCTGGTCCGAGACGATCACCGCGACATCAGGTTGGGTTGCTAAGAGATTGAGTGCCTCATAGCCATTTTCTGCTCTCAGAACGTTGAACTCTCGATAAAAGGTTCGGTAGAGCAGGTCTAAATTGTCAGGTTCATCATCAACAACCAAAAGTTTAGGCTTGTTGATGGCTTTTTTGGGTTGTGAAATAGACAACTGCATGCACTCGATTGAGCCATCTAGAGCCAGGAGCAGAAGGGCTGCGGCTACACCCAGGGTACCCTGGCAATGATTTTGATCACGACTCCGCAGTCTATCAACCCTTTGCGGATTGAACCATGGGTCAGGGGTGTAGACCCATTCCCTTTACGCTACGACATTCCCAAAATCCGGGTAGGTTTTGGAGTCCCCCCCTCCTCTCAGCTCAAGGACCGCTACACTGCCTTATAGGGGGTTTGCCCCCGAATAAAATTAGTGCTCCATGATTCTCTTTGATATCTTCTGAGTGTCAACAACTGCCTTGTCGAGTTCGTCCTGCAACTATCGTTGATCTCCCTCAGCTAGCGGATATCTTAACTAGCAGTTTCTATGGGTCCAAAGGTTGGCAGGGCTGGATTTACCCGCTCCTGCGGATCGGCATCTATGAAGACTTAAAGCAGCGCTTCCGTAACGCCCCACCCCAATACGTCTGTTTGGCAGGGCTGCCTGCATCTGCGCCAACCTCAACGGACTGGCTTGTGGGCACGGTTGAGTTAGCCCCCCGTCGCCGCTCCCCCTGGCATCCAGAGTCAACCCATCAGCTCTATCTTTCTAACCTAGCGGTACGCGGTTCCTATCGCCGTCATGGGGTGGCTCGTCACCTGCTCATGGCCTGTGAGCAAACCGCCCACGCCTGGGGATTTTCAGAGCTATGCCTCCATGTGATGGAAGATAATTGGCCTGCCCGTCAGCTTTATGATCGAGCCGGTTACCAACTTGAACAGGCTGAGGTGACTCTCCTGACCCTATTGGGACAGCCTCGGCGATTGCGATTGTGCAAGGTTCTGGCGATGCGATCTGCCCAGTCGGACTAGGGTTGCAGAATCTGGGGGTGAAGAGCATCTTCATCAAAGCTTTAATTTTGTCCCTAGAGAAATCCTGTTGCGCTCCCACCCGTCTCGTAAAATGAGCTGGATAAGGGTTGCCTCCCATGATCTGAAAAGCGCCATGGGTCAGTGATTAGCGCTGCCCTTAAGCACTGATGGTCTTACTCTGACCAGTTAGTGTTAATGACTCATGGATGGGCAGCATGATCCAATGTCCTGGATCTTTTCCTGTCATAGCGGTGCTGGGGTTTGGTCTGCTGGAGGCTGCTTAGGTGCGGCTCATGGGAGCCATGGATTCAGACAAGTAGGTGATTTGAAGATGGCCCCAGGCTAGGCGCTGCGGGCGATCGCTGGTTAATCTGCATCGGCAGCAATCTGTTACTATGCTTGCGACCCATTCAAATAATGCAGCGCATTTATCGGTGAAGCAAAATCCAGGGGAAGGGGAGGTACTTAAACAAATCAAAAGCGGACAGCTTTTGGTTGTTAATCCTCGCCGCCGCAATGGAATTGTAATTTACCGCAAATTTCATGCGGTCTTTGCTGGCCCAGGTTCTGCTGTCGGGGGTGACTTTGATCGGAATTGTGTTGGAATTTTGCCGCTTGGAAAACTGTCTTTGCTGGATCCCGGCTCCTATGACGATCAGCAAAAAGCTTTGCGAATTCGTTTGCAATGGGTACGACTGACTCAAAATTTTACTGATCGCCCCATCCCTGTGGATCGAGCCCAGATGATCCTAGAGCAATTTCAAATGTATTTTGATCAGAAGATGGTGGGCAAGATTCCGGACGATGCCTTTGCCCAAATGGTCGGGGTTTTTCCAGAAACAATTCGATTGGCCCGACAAAGTATGTAAGGCCTGAGCGTGACGGATGAACTGGCGACAGCTCTGTAGCCAGTTTGGTTATAGCCGTCGCCACTTAGGTTAAGACGTTACCACCTTGAGAACGTGCTCCATCGCATCTCTTAA
>JAQCKL010000502.1 GCA_027592485.1 Cyanobacteriota bacterium | reverse complement strand
TAAAGTTCACGCAGGTCTTCTCGAAAGACCGCAACATCAACCGGCTGTCCATGGCCCGCCTGTTTCTGTTCGGGGCCAGGGATGTGTGGTTTGTGGTGGGGTTGCCGGTCTTTCTCTACAGCGTCTTGAACTGGACCTTTGAGCAGGTGGGCGGGTTTATGGCCATCTGGGTGATTGCCTACGGCATGATCCAGTCCTTGGCACCGACCCTGTTGAAGCGCTTCGGGTCGGGCCAGCCGCCCCAAGCGGGGACGATTCGGTTTTGGACGGGGCTCTTGACGGCGGTGCCGGGGGGCATTGCGATCGCCCTCCAGGCCCAACTTCCGGCGGGGCCGACCATCGTGATTGGGTTGATGGTCTTCGGCCTGGTGTTTGCCTTTAACTCAGCGGTGCATTCTTACCTGGTGCTAGCCTACACCGAGGATGACAAGGTGTCGTTGAATGTGGGCTTCTACTACATGGCCAATTCCGGAGGGCGACTCTTGGGAACGGTCTTTTCAGGATTGATTTTTCAGTTCTACGGGTTGGTGGGGTGCCTCTGGGCCTCAGCCCTGTTTGTGCTGTTGGCGGAGCTGATTACTTTGAAGCTACCAAACCCTAAGTCGGCCCATTCAGCCTAAAACTGGTAGCGCAACCCAGATCCCCGGTTTCTCGGTGTAAGCCTGAATGCTGCCGGGGTGTCCGATAGAAACCGGGGATCTAAGACACCCCCCAAAATCACCCAAAAATTTCGACGCGCTGCTCCCTGTGGGAGCGCCTTGCGAACGCGCGCGGGAAAGAACGTCAAGAAACGTAGCGCGCGCGCAAGAGTGGAAAAGGGTAAAGGGCTAAGCCCTGGGGGCTGTCGCTTGCTTGCGCGGAGCGGGACAACACACACGAAAACCGATATAGAGGTTGCAGAACACGCACCGGGGAGTGCCCGGATTTTTGTGTAAGCGTATATGAAACCCCGATGGATTCTGGGTTGCAATCAGCATTTACACAAAATTCTGATCACATACCACCCTTCGACAAGCTCTGGGCGAACGGTAAATCTCCAAAACGAGAATTGTTGACCGCCATGCCTTCCCCTCGCATAGGCGTAAACCCCTATGGCACAATAAACATTGCCCGTTAAATTCTGTGACGCGCGCCGTTAATGATATTCACGAGTATTGACCTGTGACTGCTACCACCGCCCCCTCCCGTCGCGCTGTTTTTCCCTTCACAGCCGTCATTGGCCAGGAAGACATGAAGCTGGCCCTGCTGCTGAATGTGATTGATCCACGCATTGGCGGGGTGATGATTATGGGCGATCGCGGCACCGGCAAATCCACCACCATTCGGGCCTTAGCTGACTTACTGCCCGAAATTGACATCGTCGCGGATGATCCCTTTGGTCGCGCCCCCAACGACCCCGATGTACTGCGGGAGCGAGGCGAGGCCGAGATTCCCATCGCCCAGAAAAAAGTGCCCATGGTGGATCTCCCCTTGGGGGCAACCGAAGATCGGGTCTGCGGCACCATTGATATCGAAAAAGCCCTCTCCGAGGGGGTCAAAGCCTTTGAACCGGGCCTGTTAGCCAAGGCCAATCGCGGCATCCTCTATGTGGATGAGGTGAATTTGCTGGATGACCACCTGGTAGACGTGCTGCTCGACTCCGCTGCCTCCGGTTGGAACACCGTAGAGCGGGAAGGCATTTCCATCCGCCACCCCGCCCAGTTCGTGCTGGTGGGCTCCGGCAACCCGGAAGAAGGGGAACTGCGCCCCCAACTGCTGGACCGCTTTGGCATGCATGCGGAAATTCGCACCGTCAAAGACCCCGAGCTGCGGGTGCAGATTGTGGAGCAGCGCTCTGACTTTGATCAAAATCCCCAGTCATATCTAGAGGAGCATCAGGCAACTCAAGTGGCGCTCCAGAAAAAACTGGTGGCGGCCCAAGCCCGTTTGTCCCAGGTCACCTTGGACCATGACTATCGGGTCAAAATCTCCCAGGTTTGCTCCGAACTGGATGTGGATGGGTTACGGGGAGACATTGTCTCTAACCGAGCCGCCAAGGCCCTTGCCGCCTATGAGGGGCGCACCGAAGTCACCCTTGATGACATTCGTCGGGTGATTGCCCTTTGCCTGCGCCATCGCCTCCGCAAGGATCCCCTAGAGTCAATTGACTCCGGCTACAAGGTCGAAAAAGTCTTTGGCCAAGTGTTTGGGGTCGCCCTCGATGGCGCAGACGCGAGCAGTAATGGTCTTCAGCCTGCCGGTGTCCGCTAGGGAACGAATCCTGGGGCTTGACCCAGGGCTGGCGATTTTGGGGTTTGGGGTAATTGATGTCGGCGCTAGTGACACCGGCACAGTGGCCGAAGCCGCAGTCGTGGACTTTGGCGTGATTTCGACCGCTGCTAAAACCCCCGTGGGCGATCGCCTCTGCACCCTCTACGACGATCTCCACAGCCTGATTGACCAGATGCAGCCCCAGCGGGTTGCCCTAGAAAAGCTGTTTTTTTATCGCATGGGCAACACCATCTTGGTGGCCCAGGCCCGAGGGGTGGTGATGTTGGTGCTGGCCCAACATCAGTTGCCCCTGGTGGAATATACCCCCGCCCAAATTAAGCAGGCCCTCACCGGCCATGGCAATGCCGACAAGGCGATGGTGCAGGAGGCGGTGGCGCGGGAGTTAAACCTACCCTCGATTCCTAAGCCCGATGACGCCGCCGATGGATTGGCGGTGGCGCTGACGGCTTGGTTTCAGCGCTGAGACTAGCTAGCGTACAGAGGCAGCTAGGACAGGATCGGACCGTGAGTGAAGAGCAGAGAGAACTGGCGATCGCCCAATCCCAGGCGGGACAAGCCGCCTTTGAGCGGGGAGACTACAAACTCTCCGGGCGCTGCTTTGAGTCCTCGTAGACTGCGTCAGCAAACGCACCGATGCACCGATTTATTGCAATTGCCTGAGCGATCTCCATCTCATGCCGCTGGCAGTAAGCGTAAGCCCTGATAAACCAGGGCAGCCACGTCAGCCCGAGTAGCGGGTTCCTTGGCCCGAATGGGGTCAGGGGCTGGCGATGCGGCAGAGACGATCAGCCCTGCCTCGGTGGCGGCGGCAATCGCCCCTGTCGCCCAAGGGGAAAGGGTGGCGCGGTCTGGGTAGCGGTTCAGGCTGCTGGGGTTGCCAGCCTCCAGGTTGAGGATGTTGACCAGGGCGGAGATCGCCTGCTCCCGTGAAATGGGGCGAGTTACCCCAAAGGTGCCATCGTCAAAGCCAGACATGGCTCCGCTGCGGTAGATGCGATCGACGACTTTGAACTGGGCAGCGGGCGGGGCGGCCACGTCGCGGAATAACCGACTGACATCGACTTGCTCGCGATCGCTGCGGGGGGGCGGGTCAAAGGCAGCGACCAACATCCCGGCATAATCCACCCGAGCCACAGGGGCCTCAGGGCGAAAGGTGCCATCGTCAAACCCATTAAGCAGCCCTAAATCCACCAGCCCTCGAATAAACGCCTCTGCCCAGTGGCGAGGCTGGGCCGGGTTCAGTACATCTGTAAACAGCGCCAGCGGCTCCTGAAGCTGAATGATATGGGGCGAGGCGATCGCCTCCCGTTGCCCTTGGTGAACCCAACCCTGGTAAATCAAGGTGGCTAGCTCTCCACGGGTGAGGGGGCGTTGGGGCTCTATAGCCGTCGCCACTTAGGTTAAGACGTTACCACCTTGAGAACGTGCTCCATCGCATCTCTTA
>JAQCKL010000501.1 GCA_027592485.1 Cyanobacteriota bacterium | reverse complement strand
AGGCCCAGAGGCGCTGCAAATTTGGGTTGGAAACCCTCAAGCATCTCTTTAGAATGAAATAGCCCTGGAAGTTGCCCATCTACCATGGAGACCCCTAGAAATAGGGCCGTAGGGAGACAGAACTGCACATTCAGCAGAAATAGGGCATTTCCGACAAGGAATAGAGCCGGTTTTGTAGGGGCGCTTGTGCCCGCCGCCGATCGCCCCCAACCCACCGATTTCCCCATCGGCGTTATCCCCAGCCCCTAGGACAGGTCGCGTCAGACCTCGCGGGTTTCCAAGGGCAGAAACACCGTCAAAGTTTCCCCTTGCTGAGGCCGTTGACGGACGGTCAACTTCGCCCCAAGGGCCGCGAACAGGGTTTTGGTCACATCTAAATTCAGGCTGACCCCCCCCGTATCTGGGGCCACAGTCAGCAGTTGCCCCAGGGATTTCAGTTGGGCACGGCTACTGTCGTGACCAGTTGACAGGCCATCGTTTTCCTCTAAACGCGCCTTAAATTGCAGCTTAAGCTGAGACCCGGCCAAGACCACGCCCATTTGAATATGGCTTTGGGCGGGGAGTCCTTGGGTAAACCACTCCACCACCCCCGTTAGCACCTGGGATAGCAGGGTGGGGTCACTGGTCACCCTAGGGAGATTGGGCGGTAGTCGTACATCGAGGCTGAGGTTGCGGCGGTGGGCCTGCTGTTGCCACTGGGGAATCGCCGCTTCAAAGACTTGGGCCAGGGCAATGTGGGGAAGGGGAGCCGCCAAAGGATGACGGGAAGCTCCGGTCAGTTCAGCGGCTCTGAAAATCAAGTTAAAGCGCTCGATTTGTTGGGTGCATTCTTGATCGATGCGCTGCAACCGCTGGGTCGCTTTGGCATCCAAATTAGACCGCCGCAGCAGCGATCGCGTCAAGGTTCGAATCGTCGTCAAAGGGGTGCGAATTTCATGGGCAATCGCCTGCAATAATTCGGCATCTAAACCCAGGCCCTCACAAGGGGCAGCGTCAGCCAGGGGATCGTCCGTCGATTGGCCATCGGCAGAGGCAACCGTTCTTGATGACGATGGGGGGCGATGGGGAGACCAATTCACCCATCTGAGGTTGTCGGGTTTAGGGATGGCAATCTCTGGAATCGCGCGGTGGGGCAGATGGGTCATCAGCAACTGGCTAAAGCGAGTGATCCAGCGGTAGTCAGGGCGGACATCCGCTAGCTGGGCCAACTGTCCCTCTAGTTGCCGTAGGGTCCGATCACTGCCAGGAAGAATCGATGCTCGCAGACGCTCCCAAGCCTGGACCAAAATGTCTGGGTCAAAGGAATATTGAAATTGCCAAGGGGCTCCCGTCGGTTGACCGAGGACCAACACCCCGCTAAATGTGGCGGTGAGTACCAAGCAAAATTGCTCTCTCAGGAGCGGCTCACTAGCCTTTAGCGGTAACACCTGGATCGATAGGGTGGGCGCTGCCCCACCCAAGTGGGCGGCTGGCGACAGCGATCGCTGCCCCATCAGGGCATTCGCTAAGGGCTGGGGGGTCAGCACCCAGGTGGCAAAGCGCTGGGTGAGGGTGGGCTCTGTCAAGATCGGCAACGGCCCTGAAATCACGGTCCCTTCTGGGCTTGAACCCAGATTCCCCTGCCCAACTGACCGGGGTAATTCAGCTAATAACTGCGTCACCGCCGCGATCGCTGCCCACCACTCGACTTCAGCGATCGCCAACGTATCTTGCCGCCCGTGGGGGGAGGGCAACGCGCCCATAGAAGGTACCCCACCACTAGACAGCAGATCACTTAAGCTGAGTTGGTTGTTCGCCACCGTCACCTCCCGACCTCAGAGCCATGGGGTCCGTTCAGGTCCCCTCGATCTGAGCAATCCGTAAACCTTTGTTAATAAAAGGCTACCGGAAACCCTTGACAACCGTTAGGCGTAGAACCGAACGGGAGGCCACGGATTACAGCATGACCACTTTAATTATTTGCCCTGGCATGCATGATCCCCTCTGGACAGAGACATTGAGGCGGCAGCTTGATCATGGGGAACTGTGGCCCTCGGCCTATGACGTCTTTCCGCTGCACCAACGGTGGGCTTGGTCCCCCCATACCCTCAGACTTTGGCTAGAGGCAACGGTTGAGTTGGGTTCTCCCCTCGTGTTTATGGGGTTTAGTGCGGGCTGCGTGGCGGCGATCTCGGCGGCCTGGGCCTGCCAGCACCGAACCGACTATCCCGTGGAGGCCGTCATTGCCCTCGATGGCTGGATGGTGCCTTTAGTGGGGCCATTTGCCACCTATCGCCTCAGCCATGATCGATATACCCACATCACCGGCGCGCTCTGGGGGCGAGGTGACCAAGATTTTTATGCTGATCCGGCGGTGACCCACCCGCAGCTCTGGCAGTCACCCCACCAGGTTTGGGGTTGGGCGGGCGGAGCCCCAGGGGAAACAACCAGACAATATATGACGGCCCTACAGTTTCTCAGGCAGTGCCTATGCGGCCATGGGGTCATCTAAGGGGCTGAGGGCGCGATCTCGACCATCCGAATATAAAAAATCCCGATAGTGGTTCTTCAATGGGATTTTTTTCAGGCATGATAATTGCAGGCATGATTTAGAAAGTATTTAAAAGCACGTTCCTCACCATTCCCCCCTGCTCTGACTGAGGAAGGGCAGATTTCCCTATCCCTAGATGGGCTGAGCTGCCCCTGACTCGTTTTCTATAACCTTGTACCCCGCGCCCTAGTCCTATGACCTCCTCTGTCCAACTTCCCACCCAGACCCGCACCCATCGTGTTACCGGGGCCTATGCGCTCATCGACAGTATCAAGCGCCACGGCGTCAAGCATATCTTTGGCTACCCCGGCGGGGCGATTTTGCCGATTTATGACGAGCTCTACCGGGCTGAAGCGGAGGGGGGCATTAGCCACATCCTGGTGCGCCACGAGCAGGGTGCCTCCCACGCGGCCGACGGGTATGCCCGAGCCACCGGCCAGGTGGGGGTTTGCTTTGCCACGTCCGGACCTGGGGCCACCAACTTAGTCACGGGGATTGCCACCGCCGCGATGGATTCGATCCCCATGGTGGTGGTCACAGGGCAAGTCAACAGCGCCTCGATCGGGAGCGACGCCTTTCAGGAAACCGATATTTTTGGGATCACCCTGCCCCTGGTCAAGCACTCCTATGTGGTGCGTCATCCCGAACAGATGTCCCGCATCGTGGCAGAGGCGTTTTACATTGCCCGCACGGGTCGTCCGGGGCCAGTGCTGATTGATGTCCCTAAGGATGTTGGCCTGCTTGAGTTTGACTACAAGCCCGTGGCTCCTGGCGATGTTAACCTGCGCGGCTATAAACCCACCACCAAGGGCCATGCTCACCAAATCACCCAGGCGATCGCGCTAATCCAAGCCGCCTACCAACCCCTCCTGTACGTGGGCGGGGGAGCGATTACCGCTGGTGCCCACGAAGAGTTGCTGCAATTGGCAGAACATTTTCAGATTCCGGTCACCACCACCTTGATGGGCAAAGGGGCCTTTGATGAGCACCATCCCCTATCCGTAGGGATGCTGGGCATGCATGGCACCGCCTATGCCAACTTTGCGGTCAGTGAATGCGATCTACTGATCGCGGTTGGAGCTCGATTTGATGATCGGGTGACGGGCAAGCTGGATGAATTTGCCTCCTGCGCCAAAGTGATTCACATCGATATTGATCCAGCGGAAGTGGGCAAGAATCGGATTCCGGAAGTGCCGATTGTCGGTG
>JAQCKL010000500.1 GCA_027592485.1 Cyanobacteriota bacterium | reverse complement strand
TTAGCTTGGCTCACAGTCTGCTCTTGCTGGGCTATTGATATGAAATCTTTCTATTGTTCGAGGTGCCCTAGATCTACTGGATCGGGTGGATGTGGCCCGCAGCGCCCATTACCGCCAGCAAGCCATTGAGATTTTGTCCGACTTGCATGTCAGCCTCAGTTGGCGGCAGGCGATCGCCAGTCGCTTAGGCAATGCTGATCATCTCCTGGCGATGCAAAGCCCCGGCGCAGAAGACAATAGCTATTAAAACCAGCTCAAACTAACCGCCCCATAAACCCGGTTGCCCATTGAAACCCGCTAGGATTTAGCAAGGGTTTACAGCAACTGGGTTTTTATATGGGCATGGCTATCCCCTTTGGTGAGCAGCTCCGTGACGCCCACATTTTGGTGGTGGGAGCCAGTCAGGGGATTGGTCTCGGGTTTGTCACCCATCTCTTGCAATCAGATCGCGTGGCTCAGGTCTACGCCACCTATCGTCAGCCCGAGACGGCCACCAGACTTTTGGCGCTAACGGATTCCCGCCTCGTCACGCTACCCATGGATGCCACGGACGAGGGTCAAATTGCGGCGGCGATGGCGGCAATTGGGGCCGTTACCCAGCGGTTGGAGGGGGTGATCAACTGCGTCGGCTTCCTCCACAGTGAGGCCCAGCAGCCGGAGAAGAGCGTGCGGCAGATCGATGCAGAACAATTGCTGGAGTATTTTCGGGTCAACAGCATTCCGACGGCCCTGCTAGCGAAACATGCCCTGCCGTTGCTCAAGGGCAGCGATCGCAGCCTCTTCACCACGATCTCCGCCAAAATTGGCAGCATCGGCGATAACCGCCTGGGGGGCTGGTATGGCTACCGAGCCTCTAAGGCGGCGCTGAATATGTTTTTGAAGACCATTGCGATCGAGTACAGCCGCAAAAGCCCCAACACCACCGTGGTGGCCTTACACCCCGGCACCACGGACACTCGCTTATCCCAGCCGTTTCAACGCAACGTGCCGGCCCACAAGCTGTTCACGGTAGAGCGGACGGTAACCCAGCTATGGCAGGTGATCAGCGGTTTGCAAGCGGAGGACAATGGCGGCTTTTTCTCATGGGATGGCACGCCTTTGCCGTGGTAAATAACCTGGGATTCAGGAACATGGTCCAAAGCCTCCCCTCTGGGGAGGGGGGGCCGAAGACCGGGGTGGGTCAACCCCCTAACGACCCGCCGAAAACCCACCCTAACCCCCTGGCCCCTCAACTCCCCAACTGTTGCGATCGCGATCGACCCAGCCCCAAAAACCGATCCCTCCTTTACCCTAAGGAAGCTGTCGCCATCACAGAGGAATGGAGCCATGGGGAATTGGGTACGGAAACTGGGGTTTTGGGGGTTAGCGCTATTGGGGGTGGTGCTGGTGCAGGCGATCGCCCTCCCAGGGGGCCATGCCAATACAACCCAGGCCAACCATGGGGCCGTCCCGGCTACGGGCGTAGACTTCACCCTGTTGCAACTGAATGATGTCTACGAAATCACCCCCGTCGCCAACGGCACCAGCGGCGGGTTGGCCCGCGTCGCCACTTTGCGGCAGGAATTGCTGGCGGAAAATCCCAATACGTTCACTGTGTTGGGGGGCGACATCCTCAGCCCCTCGGCATTGGGCACCGCCAGGGTGGATGGCGAACGGCTGGCGGGTAAGCAAATGGTGTCGGTACTCAACCAGATGGGGTTGGACTACGCCACCTTTGGCAATCACGAATTTGATATTTCGGAAGCGGCCTTCCGCGATCGCCTCGCCGAATCTGAGTTCCAATGGTTTTCTGGCAACGTCACCGATGCCAACGGAGACCCTTTCCCGGATGTGCCCACCTACGCCATTTTAGAAATCCCCAATGGGGATGCGGCCCCGCTGAAGGTGGGGTTAATTGGCCTCACCCTCGACAGCAATCAGGCCCCCTACGTGGCCTACAAAGACCCAATTGAGGTGACCCGCGCCCAAATTGAGGATTTGAAAGACCGCACGGATCTGCTGATTGGCCTCACCCATCTCGCCATTGAGGGCGATCGCCAATTGGCCGAAACCTTTCCGGACCTGGACCTGATTCTGGGGGGCCACGAGCACGAAAATATTCAGCAATGGCGACTGGTCAACAAGCCCGACCGCCCCGATGCCTGCAACGCCGAAAGCACGCCGATCTTCAAGGCCGATGCCAACGCCCGCACCGTCTATGTGCATCGCGTCCATTACGAGCCCGACAGCAATTGCCTGACCGTGGCGGCTGACTTGGTGCCGATCACCGGATTGATTGCCGATGAGCCCGAGACCCAAGCGATCGTCGAGGGCTGGGTGGACATCGCCTTTGCCGGTTTCCGCGCCGATGGCTTTGAGCCCGAGCAGATCGCCGCCACCACGACGGTCCCGCTGGATGGTAGGGAAGCGATCATTCGTAATCAGTCCAATGCCTTAACGGATCTGATTGCCCAGGCGATGCTGCAAGCCGCCCCCGACGCCGAACTCTCGATCTTTAATGGCGGTTCCATTCGCATTGATGACGTCCTGCCGCCGGGACCGATTAGCGAGTACGACATTATTCGGATCCTGCCCTTTGGGGGCGACATTACGGTGGTGGATATGGGCGGAGAGCTGCTGGCGCAAGTCTTGGCGGCGGGGCAAGGCAACCGGGGCAACGGTGGCTTTTTGCAGACGGCCCATGTGAGTGGAGAGCCGGGGAGCTGGTTGATTCAGGATCAGCCGTTGGATCCCAGTCGGGTGTATCGGGTGGCGATCGCCGATTTTCTCCTCACCGGCCAAGAGGCGAATTTGGGTTTCCTCACCGCTGATGCCCCAGGATTGACGGTGGTTTCAACCCAGGCGGATATCCGCAAGGCGCTGATTGAGGCGCTGCGCTGAATCGCGACGACACACCGATTTCCCCATCTGCGTTATCCCCAGGGCACCCACAAGAGGTGCCCCTACGACAGGCCGCTTCTTCAAGGGTGAAACAGTATCTATGGGTATCGGCTTTTCTGGAAATCTTCTTAGAGAATCAGCGCTAGGGTTTCAGCCCTAGGGTTAGCGTTACCCTGTCAATGGTTAAAACTGACGCCAACACCCACCCAATGGAAACACCATCCGCACCCTACGTCCCACCCCAAATCTGGCAGTGGGAGGCTGAGAACGGCGGCACTTGGGCCAGCATCAATCGCCCCACCGCTGGCCCCACCCATGACCAAGACCTGCCGGTCGGCCAGCATTCGCTCCAGCTTTATTCCCTGGCCACCCCCAATGGCCAAAAGGTGACGATCCTACTGGAGGAGCTATTGGCCCTGGGCATTGCAGGGGCTGAGTACGATGCTTACCCGATCAAAATCAACGAGGGGGATCAGTTTGGCAGCGGCTTTGTGGCGGTGAACCCCAACTCCAAAATTCCGGCCCTGGTGGACCACAGCACCACCCCTCCCACCCGTGTCTTCGAGTCGGGCTCGATCTTGCTTTACCTGGCGGAGAAGTTTGGGGCGTTCCTGCCCACGGCACCGGCCCAACGGACGGAGTGCCTGTCTTGGCTATTTTGGCAGATGGGCTCAGCCCCTTACCTGGGCGGGGGGTTCGGGCATTTCTACAGCTACGCCCCCATCAAAATCAAGTACTGCATCGATCTCTTTGCCATGGAGACCAAGCGCCAGTTGGATGTGCTGGATCACCATTTGGCAGATAAGCCATTTATAGCCGTCGCCACTTAGGTTAAGACGTTACCACCTTGAGAACGTGCTCCATCGCATCTCTTAAGGT
>JAQCKL010000499.1 GCA_027592485.1 Cyanobacteriota bacterium | reverse complement strand
TAGCGGGACGGCACCGGCAAAAATGAGATGCCCCGCTGCCGTAAGGCCGTTACCGTGGCCACTAAGTTTTGCGTATTCAAGGCCGCGTGTTGAATGCCGGCCCCCCGGTGGTGATCTAAAAATTCCTGGACTTGGGAGGTGCTAGAGGTGGGTTCGTTGATGGGGAAGGTGGCCGAACCCTCGGGATGTTTCACGACCCAGCTCCGCAGACCAGAGTTGGGGGTGGAAATGGCGAAACTTTGCTGTCGCCGGAATCCTAAAGCACATTCATACCAATCAGTGGCCAGCGCTAGTTCTCCTTCGGGGACGTTTAACACCGCATGGTCAATGTGCTGCCAGGGGAGATCTGGCGTTGCTGGTAAGGGGACCAGCGGGCAGTGCCGCTCAATCAGGGTATGGCGCAGGCTGCCCCATCCTTGGACCTGGCACCAGCGCCCCCAGCGAGGATCGTGCTGAATGGGCCGAAGCACCATGCCGCCCGCCGCAGTTACCCTAGCGATCCAGCGGTCTAAATCCTTGACTGTAAAGGCTAAGTCCCCGACGCCAGGGGTATGGGCCTGCAAAAAATCGGCCACAACGGTGGATGTTGCCGCACTTGAGAGCACCAGCTGAATGGCGGCAGCTTGCAGGACCTGCGCCCCTGGATAGTGCCAAGGACTAGGGGAAACGGAATCAAAATTGAGGTTATAGATAAACCAGTCACGCCAATGGTTGGCGTCATCGACATACAAGTGCAGGTGGTCAATCTCCATATAAGGGGAACAGTGCACTACAGAAGTCACTGTAAGGAGTTGTGCGGCCCTTTGCATCCATTGGTCGATAGTTTCCTGGAGGGGATCCGATCTCGTCATTCAACCCGCCTGCCGATGGGTTAGCCATGGCCATGGCCTTTCTAGCCCCAGGATTTAGGCCGGAGCAAGGCAACGATGTGGTTGTTAGATTAGGGACGATAGGCCTCACCGTACTGAATAGCGAAATAAAGCCACCGGTGGCACCACTCGACAGCTAAAAAACTCCACTACCGACTTCTCATGGAGACGATTGACCTTTGATCACCGCCGATCCCGTCCATGATGTGCCTCAGGGCTCCCCGAGAATGGGGGGTGGGTTTGTCTCTGGCTGATGCCAGTACCGATTCTAAATGGGTGGTGATACTCATTTGCGCTGATGGACGGTGGTTTGTCTATTGTGGCACCGTTACCCAACCCCCTGTTTGGTGGGATTGATGGGCTAAATCCATTAACAGTTGGGAGTAGACCCCCTCTTTGAGGGCAGGGGCCGTTGCCGTTTCTTGGTCGATGCAGTTGACCCAATGATCGACCACCCGTATAAAGGGGGCGAGGCGACCGTCGTCGTAGAGCTTGGGGAATGCCAACCGTGCAGGAATTTCGATGTCGGCCAGTGCGGCTCCGGCTGGGGCACCAGAGAGCTTAAATCCATGGACATAGTCCTTGAGGTTGCTGCTGCCGAGAATCAGGGTGCCGCGATCGCCATAAACTTCCACCCAATGGCCCCGTCCTCCATAGGTGACCGAGCTGATGGTGATTTGGCAGGGGGTGCCGTCCGCCAGGGTCAACATCAGGGTGCAGGTGTCGTCGGCATCTACGGGGCGCAATTCCCCGGTGACGGGGTCGGGCCGCTGGGGAATGGCAGTGGAGAGCTGAGCGCAGAGCCGCTGCACTGGCCCAAATAGCCAAGCAATATAGTCAAAGGTATGGGAGGCAAAGGCCCCGAGGGTGCCGCCCCCCTGTTCGCGGCGGGCATACCAGCTCCAGGGGCGGGCGGGGTCGGCTCGGCCCGGCACCATCCAATCAATTTTGATCAGTCGCTTCTGGCCTACGTAGCCTTCCTGGAGAAGCTCTGATAATCGCTGCCAGGTGGGGACAAACCGAAACTCAAAGTCCATGACCGCGATCGCCTGGTGCTGTTGGGCCAAGGCGTCTAGAGCGCGAGCCTCAGTGACCGAGAGGGCCGTAGGCTTCTCTAACAGCAGGTGTTTGCCGGCCTTGAGGATATCGGTGGCCATGGCGGCATGGAGAAAGGGCGGGGGGGAGAGGCTGACCGCATCTACCTCTGGCAGGGCGAGGATTTCCGCTAGGGTGCTGCCATGGTGGGGAATATCGTGGGCAGTGGCGATTGCTTGGGCCTTTTGGGGATCCCGGTGATGTACGGCCACCACATGGGTGCGGTGATGGGCTTGTAACCCTGGGATATGTACCTTTTGCCCGAATCCGGTGCCCACGACGGCAACCCCTAGCGATGCAGCTGCCATGGCCAATACTCCTTACTTTTTCAATATCCTCTCAGGGTACTGGGTTGTGAGAACCGCCCACAACTGGCCTGGCTCTGTTCTCTAAGGGGTGCCACGATGCCAATTCTCCATCGCTATAGTGAGTGGGTAGATCCCTTTGCAACGAATTGGGTTAGGGCAAGACAAGTATGCAATTACCACTGGTCGGCAAGGTGAAACGACCTTGGCCGTGGGTGCTAGCGGCGGTGTTGGTCGGGAGTGCGGGGCTGGGGGCGATCGCGCTCACCCTCAGCCGTAGCCGGGGACCTAGCTACGATGTCGCCGCCCTGACCGTGCCCGTAGACCTCACCGCTTTGACCGTACGGATCAACGCCAGCGGCACGGTGGAGCCGGTCAAAACCGTGAATTTAAGCCCCAAGAATGCAGGTGTTCTGGAGCGTCTGTTTGTAGAGCAGGGGGATAGCGTCGTTGCTGGGCAACTGATTGCCCAGATGGAGAGCGACGATGTGGTCGCCCAGCTTCGCCAGAACCAGGGGGCGGTGGCGGAGGCAGAGGCGCGTTTGGTCGAGGTGCAGCGGGGCAATGTCCCTGCCGTTTTGGCCCAAGGGGATGCGGCAGTTGCTGCCGCCGAAGCTTTGGTCCGCGATGCCGAAGTTCGGTTGGATCTGGCGATCGCCAAGTTTGATCGCAATCAACAGTTGCAGCGGCAAGGGGCGATTTCTGAGGACGAACTCGATACCTTTCGACGGGAAGTGCGTAGTGCTGAAGCGGGCTTAGACCAGGCCCAGGCCAGTGCCGAAGAAACCCGTCAGCGCCTCGTTGATCTGAGAAATACCCCAGAGCCCGAGGTGGTGGCCCAAGCCGCTGCTCGCCTAGAGCAAGCCCGAGGCCAACTGCAAGCCACCCAGGTGCGTCTCGAAGAGAACCGCATTCGAGCCCCGTTTGCGGGGGTAATCACCCAGAAATTCGCCACCGAAGGGGCCTTTGTCACCCCCACCACATCGGCCTCTGATGCCTCCTCTGCGACCTCGACAGCGATTGTCGCCTTAGCCAGTGGCCTTGAGATCTTGGCAGAGGTACCCGAGGCTGACATTGAGCAGATCAATGTGGGACAACGGGTAGAAGTGGAGGCCGATGCCTTCACCGGTGAGGTGTTTGCCGGTCGAGTGCGGCTGATTGCCCCAGAGGCGATCGAGCGCCAAAGCGTCACCCTCTTTCAGGTGCGCATTGAGCTGGATACGGGCAAAGATATCCTGCTCTCTAACATGAATGTCAGTGTGGCCTTTATTGGCAAACAACTCAGTGATGCCCTGGTGGTGCCGACCGTGGCAGTCGTGACCCAAAATGGCGAAACCGGGGTGCTGGTGCAGGGGGAGGGCGATCGCATCCGCTTTCGCCCAGTCATCCTCGGCTCCCAGGTGGGAGAACAAATCCAGATTTTGGAAGGGGTAGAGGCCGGGGACCGGGTGTTTGTAGACCTCCCCCCCGGTCAACAGCTAGAGAACATCCAGTTTTA
>JAQCKL010000498.1 GCA_027592485.1 Cyanobacteriota bacterium | reverse complement strand
CTTGGTCTCGGGGATGGTGACGGTGATGGCGTCTCCGACCTGCACGGTGGCCTTTTTGTTGGTGCAGCGTTCTCCGTTGAGGGTGACATATTCCCAATCAATCAGCTTCTGGACGCGGTTGCGGGACAGGTCGGTGAGGTGGGCCGCCAACCATCGGTCCAGTCGTTCGGGCTGAGCAATGTCTACTTGCAGTGAAATCATTTGGTCTGGAATGGCGATCGCCCCAACTCGCTACGGTGGTGTCAATGTACCATCACCGCTGCTGCCAGGCTTTGTTAGCCCAATTCGCCGCTTTTGGGTCTAGGCAGTGGTTCCAAACACCCTCACCTCTAGTCTCTCTCCAAATGTTGGGAGAAGGGAGGGGCATCGCCATCCATAGCGCCTTGGCCACGCGATAATGAAGCCTTGTGGATTGGACTTCGGACCCTATGTTGCCCTGCATTCGCCCCGACCTGGCTACATTTGCCGCCTACAGCGCCCATCCCGAGGAGCACCTAGATTCGCAACCGGCGATTATCGACATCCTCGACACCAATGAATGCGCCTACGATCTGCCCGAGGCACTCAAAGATAAGCTGAGCTTCGCCTACCTCCAAGAAATTGCTTCCAACCGCTACCCCGATGGGGGCCATGGGGAACTGAAGGCCGCGATCGCCACCTACGCCAATGAATCCGCCGCCCTCACCACCATCACCGCCGCCCATATCTCCGTCGGCAACGGCTCCGATGAGCTGATCCGCTCATTGTTGATTGCCACCTGCGTGGGGCGATCGGGGTCTATCCTTGTCGCTGACCCGACCTTCTCGATGTATGGCATTTTGGCCGCTACCCTGGGTATCCCCGTGGTGCGGGTGCCCCGCTCAGAGGAGACCTTCGCGGTGGATGTGGATGCGGCTCAAGCCGCGATCCAAACCAGTGAACAGCCGGTGCGGGTGGTGTTTATGGTGCACCCCAACTCCCCCACCGCCAACGCCCTCACCGATGCTGAGCTGGCTTGGCTGAAGCAACTACCCACGGATGTGTTGGTGGTGATTGACGAAGCCTATTTTGAGTTCAGCCAGCAAACTACTGTTTCGGAAGTGCTGACCCGCCCCAACTGGGTGGTGACTCGCACCTTTTCCAAAGCCTTCCGCCTAGCGGCTCATCGGGTGGGCTATAGCGTAACCTCGCCCGAGATCACCCAGGTGCTAGAAAAAGTGCGGTTGCCCTATAACTTGCCCAGTTTGTCTTACCGTTCTGCCCAAATTGCCCTTGCCCACCGCCAGGAGCTATTAACCGTGATAGCAGAGGTGCAAGCGGAGCGCGCTCGCCTCTACCAAGCCATGACTCAACTGCCCCACTTCCGGGTGTGGCCTAGCGATGCCAACTTTCTCTATGGCCGTCCCGCTGGGGATCCCGCATCCCTCTTCCAGACCCTTCGTCAGCAGGGGACCAACGTGCGCCATACCGGCGGCGGTCTCCGCATCACCATCGGCACCCCCGCCGAAAATCAGCGCACCCTAGCGCATTTGCAACAAGCCCTTACTGCTGGGCCATCAGGTTCCTAAACCGGGTGTACTGGGGCTCAAAGAGCAGCTTGATGGTGCCGGTCGGGCCGTTACGGTGTTTGTTAATGATGATTTCGGTGATGCCGCGATCGGGGGTATCGGGGTCATAGTACTCCTCGCGATAGAGCATCATGATCAAATCTGCATCCTGCTCGATCGATCCCGAGTTATGGGAAACTAGGCCATCCGCCATCCATGACGCTGGCCCCGGTACCGTGAGGTCGTAAACGGTCTCTTCCCCAGCCGGTTCAATGGAAACAATTTCATCCCAGAAGAGATCAGTGGCCGCAATCTCCCTCAACTCAGGGCTATCCAAAACCTCAGTGTAGCCCAGCACCACATCTCGCGGTGGCGCAAATTTAAAGTGAGATGAGCCGCCATAGGAGGTCCCCCTTGACGCCGCCATTTGTCGTTGTGAAATGCCTTGGGCCTTCATTTCAGCCTTGATCAAGCCAAAGACTTCTATGGGGAGAGTGTCTTTATTTGGATTGGCTTTACCTCGATTGAGTAGCTCAGTTCTTACGGCTTCAGCAGGCTCTATTCTTGGACCAAAAGCCCCAACAGTATCTAAAAACTTGAGTTGCTGAGTCTTGCCATAGATCTGAACGTTGTAGCAGTTGGACTTAGCCCATTGCACTTGACTGGTAATGCCTAGACGGAGCAGTAAGGCCACCACATCATTGGCGAGTTGCTGGCTAACCGTCGCGAAGAAAATACTGGCTTTATATTTCTTGCCATTGGGGTGGTAATAGCTACTGATACAGCCATCGGTTGCCCAAAGATGGCGGAGCAATAGGGCAATTTGGTCATCCGGTAATCGGAAGACTTGTGGGGGAACGTGTTTTTGGGCTGAACGCTGATTAAAAATCCCCAGCTCTCTCAGCCAGAGGTTAACTCCAGCGGGATGCCAGCGATTGCCGTCACCTGAAATCACGAGCTGATGCCAATTTCCTTTGCCTGGGTGACGGTTGACCGTACAGCCAAATTCCTCAGCGGCGGATTTGACGACTGCACTATTCGCTTCTGAGGCGGTGGTATATCGCAGGGGTTGATGGGTCAGATAGCTGCCATCACCGATTAAATGACCCAGCAAAATCACCCTTGAATCTGGCCATCGCGGTGCCGGTTGACCCATCATGGGCATGTGATTAGCCGTGGCAAGGCGATCGCCCACCTTCAAATCCTGAAGCCGTTGCCAACCTTCAAAGGTATAGAGGCGGTGCTTGCCCGTTGCTCGAATGGTTTTGCCATTTGAGGTTTTTAATACATAGATCGGTTTTGTGCCGACCTCCCAGATCAGATCTGCCTTGGCCTTGACGAGGCGATTTTGAGCATCCAGGCTGATCACTTCAGGAGTAGTTCCGACTAAATCTTGGATAGGTAAGCGCCTGCCGTCTGCCAACCAGACCAGGGTGTCTCCAGTGACGCATTCCCTCAAGTCACTCATCATGGGGCGCTTGTTGGTGCGGGACTCAACCCCCCGACTGAGCTGAGAGAGGGAGATGATCGGTACATTTAGCTCGCGGGCGAGACCCTTGAGCGATCGCGTGATTTTCGACAATTCCTGTACCCGGTTATCGCTAGTGCCCTCCATCAACTGCAGGTAGTCGATCAGGATCAACCCCAGGGCTCCCCCCTGCTCCGCCTGCAGCCGCCGCGCCTTCGAGCGCATCTCGGCCACCGAGATATTGGGGGTATCGTCAATAAAAATCGGGAATTGTGAGAGGGTGCTGATCGCCTGCCCCAGCATTTCCCACTCGTGCTGGGCGATGCGCCCGGTACGGAGGCGACTGGTTTCCATGGCCACTTCCCCGGACAACAGTCGGTAGATTAACTGTTGCTTCGACATCTCTAGGCTAAAAATGGCCACCGGCAGCTTTTGAGCCTGGGCAATGTTGCGGGCCAGCTGGATCGTGAAGGCCGTCTTGCCCATTGACGGTCTCCCCGCCACGATGATCAAGTCCGATCGCTGGAACCCCTGGGTCATGGCGTCGAGGTCATAGAACCCACAGGGGATCCCCGGCAGAATCATCCCGAGGGAGCGCTGCTCAATATCGGAGAAGGTGTCGATCAGGATGTCTGCGGTGGAGGTCAGGGCCTGTTGGGGGCGATCCTGGGTGATGGCAAACAGGCGCTGTTCCGCTTGATCCAGACTTTGTTCCAGCGGGTCACTGGTTTCAAAGCCCAATTGGGAAATTTCACCCCCGATGTGAATCAGCCGCCGC
>JAQCKL010000010.1 GCA_027592485.1 Cyanobacteriota bacterium | reverse complement strand
CCCCTGGGAGAGGGGCTGGGGGTGAGGGGCAGAACTACGGTTCTCAACATGGACTTGGTTTAGATCATCGGATCTTTGGGGATTTATTTCAGATGCGCTCAAGGGCATTGTGGCGCTTAAGTAGGGCACTGCAAGGCAGGGATTTTCATGTCAACTCAAACCTAAGCGGCTGTTGGAAAAGCCTTGTCCCGTTCATTCGAATCCAGGGACTACCCAAAACGCGCAACGGCAACATCAGGAATCCAACCGATGTACTGACCAGTCGTATTTAATGCCGACCTATCCCCTTTTCAAACAGCCTCTAAAGCCTATCTACAGAGACCTGGCACCCTCAGAAAGTCTCTTGAGGGTTTTAAGAAAAACCGAAGGAACTTAACTCCATGAAAACCGCTAAAAAAACCGCTTTAATTTACTGTCAAAATCAATTTGGTTTAGTCGATGGAAAAACTGCGGCAGCATTAGTCCGCCACTCTGAACGCTATCGGATAGTTGGGGTCATTGATGGGTCATTGGCGGGTCAAGATGCAGGGGCAGCTTTAGGAGATGGGAAAAATGGTATTCCCATCTTTTTTGATTTAGATGAAGCCTTGCAAAACCTGGGAGAGATTCCCGACTACTACATCTATGGGAAGGCCCCCTTAGAAGCTTGCATCCCTATGGACGAACGGCTGCTCGTCATAGCAGCGATGGAAAAAGGCATGGATATTATCAATGGTCTGCATCAGTTTTTCTCCGAAGATCCAGAGTTTGCCGATATTGCTGCCCGAAATAATGTCCATATCCAAGACATCAGAAAATCACCGCAACTGCAAGATTTACATGTCTTTACGGGGCAAATTTCTAAGGTAAATGTTCCTGTTATTGCCCTGTTGGGCACTGATTGCGCTTGCGGAAAAATGACGACAGCCGTGGCGCTCAATCAGGCCCTCAATCATCTCGGTATCAAGTCAGTATTAGTTGCGACCGGCCAAACCAGCTTGATGCAGGGTGCGGTGTACGGGGTATCGATCGACGCCTTAATTTCCCAATTTGTGATTGGTGAAATCGAGCATGCTGTGATCCAGGCGTTTGAGCAGGAAAGGCCGGACATTATTTTGGTAGAGGGTCAAAGTGCGGTGAGTCACCCCGCCTTTATGGGGTCCCTCGGCATCCTAAAAGGCAGTATGCCCGATGGCGTTATTCTGCAGCATCCCCCTGCCAGGCGATTCCGATGCGATTTTCCCCATCTGGCCATGCCAACGGTTGGGAGCGAAATCCAGCTGATTGAGTCGATTTCCCAAGCTCGGGTGATCGCCATCGCCTTAAGCCATGAAAACCTAGCGGACGAAGAAATTTTGCCGATCATCAACCGTTATGAGCAGCAGTTTCGACTCCCCACGACCGATGTCTTGAATTATGGCTGTCAAAAGCTCATTCAAGCTTTAGGAGATCGCTTTCCGCAACTGGGTCTCCATAGCCAGCCAGCGCCAACCGAAAGAATTCCAGTCTTGGCCATGGGGTAGGCATAACCGCCTAGTCGGAATAAATGCAATCCTTTATGCCGAGAATAGAGATTTCGTTATCCCAAATTCGCGATAACGCCCGGATGCTGTGCGAACTTTATGGCCAGCAAGGGGTTTCTCTGATGGGGGTTTCAAAGGCAGTGCTGGGAGAGCCAGCGATCGCCGAAGCGATGATTCAAGGCGGGGTCAAGTTTATTGCTGACTCTCGCCTTGAGAACATTCAGCGGATGAGAGATGCCGGGGTGTCAGCCCAGTTTGTGCTGCTGCGAACGGCGGCAAGTCAGGCCGAAGCCATTGTTAAGGTTGTCGATATTAGCTTGAATTCCGAAATCGAAACCCTTAGGCGGCTTTCTTATTATGCAAAGAGACATAACGAGAACCACCAGGTCATGATCATGGTGGAATTGGGCGATCGCCGTGAAGGTATCCTGCCCTGTGACCTTTCGCAATTCGTTCAAGCAACCCTGCGGCTGCCCCATCTCAAAATTATTGGTATGGGCTGCAATTTAGCTTGCCATGGTGGGATCAAGCCAGACAATCGCAATATGCGTGAATTGTCAGAGCAGGTTAATCGGCTTGAGAAAGAATTTCAGCTGAACTTAGAGATTATTTCGGGTGGCAACTCAGCCAATCACGAATGGTATAGCGCTACCCATGATGTGGGTCGGGTTAACAATCTTCGTCTGGGGGAATCGATTCTCTTGGGTTGTGAAACCGTGGGCCGAACAACAATCCCAGGTTTGCACACTAGGGCTTTCCAACTGTTTGCTGAAGTGATCGAATCTAAATATAAGCCTTCCCTGCCCTTTGGAGAGATTTGCCAAGATGCCTTTGGAAATGTGCCTGACTTTCGCGATCGAGGTCTGCGCCAGCGGGCCATTATTGCGCTGGGCAGGCAGGATATCTTAGTGTCTGGATTACAACCGAATAACGATCTAGCCATATTGGGATCTAGCAGCGATCACATGATCCTTGACAGTCGGAATCAAAATTTGCAGGTGGGCGATGCCGTGAATTTCAATCTGGATTATGGTGGCCTCCTTGCCGCGATGACCTCTCCTTTTATTAGAAAGACGTTTGTGAAGGTCAGCCATAGTGCAGCAGTTTAAGGCTGAGCTTGTCGTATGCCTTTTCGGCAGGCTAAGCCAGCGAGGGGGCATCCCAATTTCGCAAATGTCATTCTGAGTGAAGCGATCGCTTCACTCAGAATTTCCGTCTATTACGTGGGATCGAGATCCTTCACTTCGCTTCGTACCCTGCGGGAAGCAAGCTACAGGATGACAAAACTGGGATGCCCTCGCCAGCGATTGCCCCCAGCGGGGAAAGTCAGATTTCATCATCAGCGTCCCTTGTGACTCCGCCCAGGGGAGGTTGACGAAGAGACTTAATCTAAAACCGTTTCAGGATCGGGGACTAGGGGCACGAAGCTGACCTCCAGTTTTTGCTCCAGGATCAGGCCCGCTTCAGTTTTGACCAACACCAGCAGATCTTGATACTGGTCCCCTACGGGAATCACTAATCGCCCCCCCAGCACCAATTGCCGCTCAAAGGCGGGGGGTAACTGCGGGGGGGCGGCGGTGACCACGATCGCATCGTAGGGTCCCGGTTCTGGCCAACCCCGGTAGCCATCTCCCTCCCGCAGATGCACATGGTCATAGCCCAGTTGCTGCAGCCGTTTTTGGGCTCGCTGACTCAGACCTGGCACCCGCTCTACCGAATACACCGTAGCGGCCAATTCCGCCAAAATGGCCGTTTGATAACCGGAACCGGTGCCAATTTCTAAGACCCTGGCGGTGGGGTCAATCTGGGCGGCGGCGGTCATGAACGCCACAATGTAGGGCTGGGAAATGGTTTGGCCATAGCTAATGGGCAAAGGCCGGTCCTGATAGGCCCGCTTGATATCTCGGGGTAGCACAAAGCGATGGCGTGGCACCGAAGCGATCGCCCTCAGCACCCGTTCATCCCCAATGCCGCGCAATCGAAATTGATGGGCGAGGTCTTCCCGCAGCACCTTGAGGGCGGCATCGTCATCACCGTCATCAGGGCGCTGGGGGTGCAATTGATTGGGGGGTTCTGTCATACGGGTCCCTTAGCCGAGGATCGGGTTGAATGGGTCATGACAGATTAGCTCATGGGGATGAACTGGAGCCGTAACCCTGGCCCCCTGGGGAACATGACCTCAACGGTGATACCCAACTAATGGATCCCATCGGTGATATTCAAGCCCGCTGCTCGGTCTAAACGCATCAACATGGCCCGCTCCCGTTGCCGTTGCTTTTGGTGGCGACGGCTCAGCAGGTTCCTGGCTCGGTCCCATACACTGGGCGCAGCGATCGGGACAGGGGTGGGTTCAACCGGCGTTGGGACAAGGGTGCTGGCTCGATGGTAGGCCACCCCCCGCCAAGTTAGGTCAGCCTCTGGTTGAGGGGGAACCACTGCCAAGCTCCGAAAGGGAATCGGCGCACCTCGATAGGTGCCGATCGCCCAAACCGGTCCCCAAATGGGTTTGGGGTTGGGTGCGGGGGTGTAATTAATACCGCGATAGGTGAGTGTCATGGTCTCTGACTCCTTGAAGCGAATGGAGACGGGGTCCTGCAGACTTAGGTGCTACTGTTATCCCTTGACTGGTGGGCCTCGTAGCGATGGGTAATGCAAGAATGATCTTGCCCTACATCTGTATTATAAGACGCTTGTACTGTTGATCCGCAGGAGCTCAACGGTTCGATACATGGTGTCCTGGGCTGTGCGTACCGATTGGATGGCGGGCTATCTATGCTCAGAAAGCACTTGGGTTAGGAGGGTCTGATGGTCTAGTGCAATCTGGGCGGCGGCTTCTCCCTGGGCAGATGGCGCTTGTTCATAGCGGGCCAGCCACTGCTCTACCATGGCAACGGCGGTGATGGGCCAAGGGCGCAGGTCTCTGGTGACAGGGGGGTGAGCCATGGCTTTGGGATCCATCTCCCAACCGGCCATGGCCTGATCGGCCATCAGATGGGCGACTTTGGGGTCGTAGCTGAGGGCAAAGCAACGGCAGCCTTCGGCAGCGGCCATGATCAAGGCATGGAGGCGCATGGCGATCGCCAACTCCGCCCCTTGAAAGATCCCCTTCAGTTGGCGGGGGTCGCTCACCGTCAGGATTTGGCTGGGACCCGGTAGATGGGGCTGGATGGCTTCAGCAATGGGCAGATCGTGGCTGGGCTGGAAGGGGACAAGGGCGATCGCTACCTGACTTTTTTGTTGCAAGGTCACTAACGCTTCGGTGATTTGAGCCAACCGTGCTTCGGTCAACCAGGGGTGTGCCCGCAAGGCTACCACTACCCGTGGCGCGGGAATTTGCCACAGATCGGCAACGGTTTCACCGGTCAGCGCCCATACCGGGTCCGGGGCTTGGGTGGCGGCAATGCCCCAGGTGGCCAATAGTTTGGCCGAGGCCTGATCACGGACACTGACTCCGGTACAGCCCCGCAATAATTTGCGCGTCAGCCAGCGCGTCCAGGCTCGGTTCAGCGGACCGATTCCTTGCGCCCAAGCGATGGTTTTGAGGCCGAGGAGCTGGGCGATCGCCATCAGGCCGCCGTAGTAGATCGGGTTCAGGGCGCTGGTGGCATCTTGCATGAGGCTGCCGCCGCCCCAAATAAAGGCGTCGGCCTGACGGAGTGCGGTTAAGACTGCCCCAAAAGATTTGCGGGGACAGGTTTCGACCCCGTAGCGACGACTCGTTTCGGTGGGGTTGCCGGAGAGCACCACCGGGGTGACATGGGCAGGCAGCATTTGCAACAGAGTGGCCAGCAGGGCTTCGTCGCCGCCGTTGCCCATGCCGTAGTATCCACACAAGACCACCCGCATACCGCTGACCTAGGCAATAGTTCTAAGCAAGTGCGCCCTGGTTGCAGGGCTGAATTTGCGTTTCTGATTGTATCGCCAAAGGTTTCGCCGCTGGCTGGGTCGCGGGGGCGGTGGGCCAGCGATGACCTGATGGCATCAGTGCCAACTCGATGGCAGTTGCTGCAAAGCAGACGGGCGGGCGGTTAGTTTAGGCCGATCTGGCAAGGGGGTATAACCCTGGCGCAGGGCTTGATTGAGGGCATGGGTGGCAAACTGCGAAGTCTGAAATCTTTGGCCAGCAGTGTTTCTAAATAGGGGAGTTAGGCGGAATGGTTCTCTCTAAATTAATAGTTGAATCGACAGCGGATTTAAAAGTTATTTGTGAGGCAAATATAACAGTTATCTGTTAGTGCTTGGGCACCCTAAAAGAGTGATCCCCGCAATTTAGAGTTTGGCTTTAGCCTGAATTTATTTCAACATGGTGTGAACTTAGACAGGTTTCATGTTCTAAAGCCATAATAGATACGCTTGCTATTCCTTTTGAAACGAAGCGTCCCCCTTCCTAGATGGCTGTCTCGAATACTTTTCAAAATATCCTGCAATACGAATCGACGATTTGGTCTACGGCTGACCTGTTGCGGGGCTGTGGCATCAAAGAGTCAGAATGGCCGTCCTATATGATGCCGTTCTTTGCTCTGGTGATGATTGAGAGCCGTTTGCTCAGGATGTTTGATGAGCTAAAGGCTGAGCTAGGGGAAGGCACCCTCGATGAGATTGAGCCGGATGACCTGATCGAGCTGATTCAGGACAAGGGGCAAGGCTACAACGCCTACATCTTTGAGAAGCATCAGACGCTAAAGGATATCTGCCAGAACGATAAATCCTTTGATGTGGACTTTGATGCCTATCTGAAAGGATATGACGGGGAAACCAAAGACCTGTTGGGGGTGGATGCCTTTGAGGGGGAAAAGTTTCTCGATATCAAAGGGGTAATTGCCAAGCTGAGGGCAAAGCGGGTGCTGTTTAGCTACGTCAAAGCCTGGAGCGGCATTGACCTGAAGCCGTTTAATAACTCTGACATCACCACCCTGGAGGAACACATCAAACGCCGTTGGGCGGATATCTCAGCCGATACAGCGGGGGAACAGTACACCCCGGATGATGTGATCGCCCTGATTGCGGAGATTATCGCGTCAAAGATTGAGGACTCTGATCGCCTGCTGAAAATCTATGACTGTACCTGTGGGGGTGGGAACCTGCTGTTTGGAGTGGAAGACCGCATTAAAGCAAAAGGCCAAAAATATACCCAAACCTTTGGGCAAGACATCAATGATCCACTTTTTGCCTTAGCCAAGATTGAAAGTCGGTTTCGGGTGGATTCTAAAATCGAGCATGGCAACACCCTGACCGATGACAAGTTCTTTGCGGATGAGTTTGATGTGGTGGTGGCCAATCCGCCCTATGGGGTCGATTGGAAGGGCTTTCAGAAAGATATTCGCAACGATAAGACCCAGCGCTTTCACCATTTGCCCTCGGTGGGGGATGGGCAGTTGTTGTTTATGCAACACCTGATCTCGAAGATGAATGCGACGGGTATGGGGGTGGTGGTTCACAATGGCTCGACGCTGTTTAGTGGCGATGCCGGATCGGGGGAAAGCAATATCCGTAAATGGATGCTGGATAACGATTTGGTGGAAGCGGTGATCCAGTTGCCGACGGATGAGTTTTTTAACACCAACATCTACACCTATCTGCGGGTATTGAATCAGCAGAAACCCGATGAGCGGAAGGATCGGGTGATGTTGATCAATGCCAGTGAGAAGTTTAAGCCATTGAAGAAAAACAAGGGCTCAAAGCGGAAAGAGGTCGATGAGGCCAACCGTTTAGAGGTGGTGGCGACGTTGGCGCAGTGGGCGGATAACGACTATGCCAGAGTCTTTGACAAAGAGTTTTTCTATTTCAATAAGCAGGCGATTATGCTCACGAATGTGGATGAGCAGGGCAGAACGTTTGAAAGTCGCCTGAAGGAAGGGAAAAAGAGCCTGAAGCTGAAACCTGTAAAGCTGGATAACGGGGAACGGACGTTAACGGAGTTTGAGATTACGATCCCCCCTGCCCCCCTTATCAAGGGGGGTGGCGATAGCCGGGGGGATCTGTCTGACTATTTCGCTAACGATATTAAGCCGTTTGTGAGTTCGTTGGACTACAAAGAACAGCCGTTGGTGGTGACGACGGAGAAGGCGCAATACAGCTTTGATGCGGATCAAGAAACGCTGATAAAGGAAGTGTTGGGCAAGCGGGAAGCGTTGGGCTGTGGAAAGATTGTGGTGAAATCGCCGTTAAAGAAAAAGACGAAAACTAAGCCCGAAAGTATTGCGATCACGGTGGAGCTGACGCCGGACTATCAGAAGGATTATGAGATTATTCCCTATCACCGTGACCCGGATGATAATCAGGCGGCCATTGAAGCATTTATGGCGAAATACATCACGAAGCCGTTTGAGTATTTGGAAAATGTGGTGGGGGTGGAAATCAACTTTAGCAAGGTGTTTTATCAGCCTGAGCAGTTGCGGAGTGTGGAAGAAATTCTAGGTGATATAAAGGCTTTGGATAAAGCTTTGCAAGAACTTCAGGAGGGCTTAACTCTATGAAGTCTCAGTATTACCAGACCTACAAAAACTCTGAAACTGAGTGGCTAGAGAAAATACCTGAACATTGGCAAGAAAAACGAATCAAGGATTTATCGTTTCTGCAAAGCGGCATCAATATTACTTCGGAGCAAATTGAAGAAGAAGATAAATATCCTGTCTATGGGGGCAATGGACTGAGGGGATATTTCTCGAAATACACAAACGAAGGAGAGTACGTTCTCATAGGTCGTCAGGGAGCTTTATGTGGAAACATAAATTATGCTTCCGGTAAATTCTGGGCTACTGAACATGCTGTTGTGGTCTATTTGAAACCAAATATTGATTGTAAATGGTATGGCGAAATGCTTAGAGTAATGAATCTGAATCAATATTCAGTTTCTGCTGCTCAGCCGGGTTTGTCAGTAGACAGAATCAAAAGACTATTGCTACCTGCTCCTCCATTCTTGGAACAACAAGCGATCGCCCACTATCTCGACACTAAAACCGCCCAGATTGATCGCAAAATTGACCTGCTCACCCAAAAAGCCCAACGATATGAGGAACTGAAGCGATCGCTCATCAACGAAACCGTCACATGCGGTCTTGATAAGTCTGTGCCGATGAAAGATAGCGGCATCGATTGGATAGGCGAAATTCCTGAGCATTGGTATATTTCTCATGTGAAGAGATTTTGCAAAAAAGTCACTGATGGAGCACACACGTCACCAGATTTATCTTCACCAGATTTTCCATTTATAACGGTCGTCAATCTAACGGATGGAGCTTTGGATTTTGACCAGTGCCTGTATACTTCATACTCTGACTATAAACAACTCGTTCGCAATGGCTGCAAGCCCCATAAGTTTGATGTCCTTTACAGCAAAGACGGAACTATATCCGAGACAGTTGTAATAGATGAAAACAGAGAATTTGTTGTTGGCTCATCTTTCATTATCCTTCGCCCTCATCCGTCAATCGTCAATTCAAAATACATTAGCTATCTACTTTCATCACCAATTATGAAGTATCAAGCTCGCCTTTATGTGAAAGGTGCAGGCTTAACAAGAATATCTATCTTTAATGTCAGTAAACTTTTTGCGATCCTACCACCACTGAATGAGCAAAAAGAGATTGCAATCTACCTTGACATAAAAATCGCTAAAATTGACGGAATTATCAAGACTATCAACGCCCAAGTCCAAAAGCTTCAAGAACTTCGAAAAACCCTAATTAATGATGTGGTTACAGGCAAAATCAAGGTGGCTTAACCCATGAGTGAACTACACCTGCAAGACAAATTCCTCGTCCCCTTAATCAAGACAGAGCTAGGCTACCGGGAAGTCAAACCCAACACCGTCACCAACTCCCTCATCATTGAGGAAGACCTGCAAGAATTCATTGCTACCACCACCCTCAACCAAAGAGCTTACGAAACCCTGCTGAGGAAATACAGTGGCGATGCCTCAGCCCTACTAGCAGACCTGATCGAACTCATTCAAGAACGGATCGCCAGCAGTCGGAATATGGCGCTGTTTATCAATGCCAACAAGTCCGTTACCCTACGCGGCGTTAAGCTCCATCTGTTCTATACCGATGACAGCGTGATTCACGGTAGCGACCTATTCAACCAAAATATATTTTCCGTTATTCAAGAACTGCCCTATCAATGCACCTATAAAAACAAAAAAGTTATTTCCTTTCGCCCTGACCTCACCTTCTTTGTCAACGGTCTCTATCTGGGCTATAGCGAACTCAAAGCCAACTTTAGCAACCAAACAGCCAAGAAAAACGGACGGGGCAAAGTTGCCAAAGACTACTTTGAAGCGGTTAGAAAGTATTACGAAGTCTTTGACCAAAACCCTCACTTGAGTGAATCTGAAAAAGCCCAGTACCGCAAAGACTTTTTCAAAATCTTTGAGAAAGCAATCCACATCACCACCACCGACATTGCGGAAACCTACGTTATCCGCACCATCGATCAATTCTTTGATGAAGCCCTAGCCACCTGTAAAGCGGGTAAATATGATCTGGAAGACTTTAAGAAAAAAGTCGCTGAAGTCTTCAAACCCTATCCCCTGCTAGAACCGGATGCCGACAAAAAGGACAAGCTCAAAGAGCTGTTTAGCTACCACTACGGCAAAAGCTTTATTGAGAAAGAGATTCTCTACTACAACTTCATTGAGCGGGAAGTTTACACCGTTAACGGTCGCAAAGAACTCAAAGACGAGAAAGGGCAACTGATTGCCCCCCGTCCCAAACAAAAGTTTGGCACCGATAAGATCCTGACCAAAATTGACGAGTTCTTAGCCCACGAAACCGAAGACGACTACTTCATTCACCAGCTAGAACAACAGCTTGCCCACGTTGCCCCCGCCAAACGCGCCGAACTGATCGAAAAGCGCAAAGCCTACGCCAACAACAAAAACGTCTATTCCCTGTTGCTGCAATACGCAGCTGGGTTCGGCAAATCTAACATTATCGGCTGGACGGCTCTACAGCTCAAAGACCTCCGCCGCAATGGTCAGTATGTCTACGATAAGGTCATGATCGTGGTCGATCGCCTGCAACTCCGCAGCCAGATTGACGCCAAAATGCGGAACATGAATATTGAAAATTCCATGTTCATTGAGGCCAAAGATAAGAAGACCTTTCAAGCCGCTCTCACTTCCGATCAGCGCTTAGTCATTATCAACCTGCAAAAGTTTCAAGACGTGCGGCAAATCCTCGATGCCGACACCCTGCAAAGACTGGCTGACCTCCGGATCGTCTTCCTGATTGACGAGATTCACCGCTCTAACAGTGGTAGCCAACACGAAGAAATGGTCAATATCTTCGATGAGCTACAAACCCCCTTTGATGCCAACGCCACCTATAACCAAACCCGCACCAAGAAAAACCTGATCATCGGCTTCACCGCCACCCCAGACGACAACACCCTGGCAAGGTTTGGCGAATTTAGCGGCTATGCCGAAAGCGAAAAGCTGTGGGTGCCCTTTGATGCCTACACCATGAATGAGGCCATCAAAGACGGCTTCATCCTTAACCCCATCAAAAATATCGTTCCCGTTGCCTCTACGATGCTGTTCGACAAACCCAGCAATGATCTAGAAGGCTTTGAGGAACCTAACTACAAAGACGCTGATAAAAAGCAAATCTACGAAGAACCCGAACGGATAGACGCGATTTCCCAGTACATCGCTGATTTGCTCGTCAAAGATGTCTATCGGCAAATCCGAGGCACGGGCAAGGCCATGTTAGCGGTCTACTCCATCAAAGCCGCGATCATGTATGCAGAAGCCATTAAACGTCACTTTCAGACCATCACCCAACAGCCCAAATATGCCAGATATGCCGATGCCCCCATCTATGTCGTCTATTCCAGCGGTCAAGACCAGCAAAGCGCTACAGGGTTGAATGATGGACTCAGCGAAGAAAAGGTCTTAGAAAACTTTGCCCTCAGAAAAAATGGCTTAATCATTGTCGTCGCCAAACTGCAAACCGGATTTGATGAGCGGCGACTACATACCCTATTCCTCGATAAAGAAATCAAAGGCATTGCCGCCATTCAAACCATTTCCAGGGTTGATCGCAAGACCAAATACAAAGAAGACTGCAAAATTATTGACTTCTCCTATAACAACGTCAACGTCCAAAACATCAAAGATGCCTTCGAGCATTTCTCTGATGTGGTGGTGAGTGACTTTGACCCATTCAGCGATCGGCGAGTTTTAGACATCCTCTTCTCAGAACTCAAAAAGTCTGGAGTCTACACCCAATTCCTTGACACATTTCTCCAAATCTTCAACGACGATGCCAAATGCAACGATCCAGAAAGCTATCTGGACTTAGAAAGCAGCATTGAGAAACACATCTCTGCCAACCCGCAGCACACGGCTGATGCCAAAGCCAAAGCCGCTCAATACTTCACCATCCTCAACCGCATCGAGTATGTTATTACCCTCGATGATAAATACAAAGAAACTAGCTTCTTAGCCTTTCTACGCCTGTTCAACCGACTCTATAACCAGTTGCATCGCACCGATGATGTTAAAGACCCTATCGAAGTCTACTTTGACAACCAAATCGGCATCGTTGAAGTTGAGCCACAAGAAATCGAACCCAAGAAAAAGCGGACCACTAAAGTTGCCACCGCTAGCGGTACTTATAGAGTTCACCAGTTTGACATTCTGGCAGTCATCGAAGCCCGCAATGAGCAAGAAGAACTCAAGGCCGAACGCATCAAAGAGTTTGAAACTAAGATTCAAGACCTATTCCAATACGTCAGAGACTCCGATCAAGGCAAACGCTTGATCGTCAAAATCAACTCTGATGTACCTGAAGATGAAATCTATGAAGATTTCAGAAAAATATACACAAGATATAGAGCTGTCAATCGCAAGACCGTTGGCAACTATTTCTTCAAAGAAATGGATGATCTTGTCAATAAACTCTGTGACGACTTTGAGTATACAGTTCGTCACCCTAGGGGATAAGCATCGGCATAAATAAATCGTTGCAGCGGCGGAATTAAAATGTTAAAGCAGGTGTCAGAGTTCACTAGCCGCCGCTGAACTCAACCGTTATGTGTCGTGAGTAAGTATGAATATTAACCTTTTCGTCTATTACGTGAAAAATATAGAAGAGACGAAGGAATTTATGGAAAAGCTTGGCTTGGTTTTCGCAAAGGAGAAGCACGCTAATGGACCGGTTCATTATTTGACTGTGCTGAATGAACTCATCAATAAAATTGAACTTGCATGGTAAAAACACATGGCAAATCACTGCGCCAGACCCGAACTGTGTTCCTCGATTTTGTATTCGCTGCGCTCACTATATGCCAATTTGTTCCCCTCCGCTCGGTCTGGCTGCTGCCTGCCTGTCTGACAAAAGTTTCTCTTGTAGGTTGGGTGAAATAGAGTGAAACCCAACACCCACAACGGTTTCGTTGGGTTACGCTAACGCTTCACCCAACCTACGAAAGCATGAACTACTCGTCAGAAAATTGCAGAAAAGGTCAGAGAGTCTCGAAAAGCGCGAGAGCAGTCGAAACAACTGTTGGAAATTGCTAAAACAGGTGTAGAGCGATCGAAACTGATGAAGTGACAGCAATAGATTGGATCAATCAACAACTTAGGTGTTTTCTCGAAAAGACTATACCGGTAGAATGCCCCCCTAGCCCCCCAATCCTGGGGGGATAATACTCAAAGCCCCCAAAATTGGGGGTTTGGGGGCCTAGATAACTGGTAGCTTCTTTGTCAGAAATGTCCTTAAAACCTTCGGGGTAACACTAACATGACCATTGTCGAGATCGACCTACCGATGGAAAAAATAGCCGAATTTTGTCACAAGTGGCAAGTCTCCGAATTCGCCCTATTCGGCTCTGTCCTGCGAGACGACTTTCGCTCCGACAGCGACATTGACGTAATGGTGGAATTTCACCCAGAAGCCCACCCCACCTTCAGCACCCTCGACCAGATGGAAGCTGAGCTAAGAGCCATCTTCGGTGGCGCTAGCCTGGGCGATAGCCCGTATCGCGACGTTGACCTAATTACCCGCCAAGGTATTGCCACCAGTCTCAACTACCTACGCCGTCACGAAATCCTTTCCTCCGCCCAGGTGATTTATGCAACGGGATCTTCAATTCCTGCTTGATATGCGGCAATCCGCAGAACTGATCATGACTTACACAGCTCAATGCTCAAAAGCTGAGTTCGTCGCAAATGTGCAGCTTCAAGATTCGGTGATTCGGCGGCTCTTGGTGATTGCCGAAGCTGCAAGACGGGTTTCAGCCACAACCCAGCAGGCGTTACCCAACATTTCGTCGCAGGAAATCAATGGAATGCGAAATCGGTTAGTGCATGAATATGATGATGTTAACCTCAACATCGTTTGGGATGTGGTTCAATCTGAGATGCCAACCCTGGTTGAAGAATTGAAGTCGCAACTTCCTCCTGAACGTTGAGAGTAGTGAAGCGGTGGTGGCGATCGCGGTGGCATAACAAGTCGTTGCAACGGAATTTTGAGGGCAGATTTGTAGACTTTTGTTGAGTTTTAAAGGTGATCGCCGCGCTCAAAATCCACTGAACTTGGTCGTTAGGCTTCTCGGGCAGGCGGATGTTTTATATGCCTTTAAAAAGTAGGTTTGATCTTCATCTTTGGACAGCTATAACGCATCAGAATGAGGTAAATGACTCCGCGAACGATAGAGTGAGCGGCAAAAGTTGTATCTAAACATGTGGAGGATGTGATGTCACCCCAATTACAACCACGCGCTTATCACGCACTTTCCGATCGCGAGGTCATAAAAAGTCTCAATAGCAACGCAGAGGTGGGCTTAACCACCGAGGACGTTGCCCGTTGCTATGAACAATATGGTTGGAACGAACTGCAATGTAAGCCTGGAAAACCAGCTTGGTTGAAATTTCTGTTGCAATTCAATCAGCCACTCCTCTACATCCTGCTGCTGGCAGGGATTGTTAAGGCATTTTTAGGATCTTGGACAAATGCCTCGGTGATCTGGGGCGTTACCTTGATCAATGCGATCATTGGCTACGTGCAAGAAGCCAAAGCAGAAGGCGCGATCGCCGCCCTTGCCAAGGCAGTGACCACAGAAACAACAGTACTGCGCGATGGTCAAACCCTCCGTATTCCATCGCGAGATCTCGTTCCAGGGGATTTGGTATTACTTGCCTCGGGCGATAAAGTACCCGCAGATATCAGACTCCTGAAGGTTCGCACCTTGCAGATCGACGAGTCTGGTTTGACCGGCGAATCCGTTCCCGTGGATAAATCGATCGCCGTTCTACCCTCGGATACGCCATTGGCAGAGCGTAGCAATATGGCTTATGCCGGTAGTTTTGTCACCTTCGGTCAAGGGCAGGGACTGGTGGTCGCCACCGCCAATGGGACAGAAGTTGGGCAGATTTCTCAGTCCATGGAAAGTCGGGTGAGCCTCAGTACGCCGCTGACCCGTAAGTTTGCCAAATTCAGCCGTACCCTGCTCTACGGCATCTTGGCTCTAGCTACCCTCACCTTTGCGATCGGACTGGGGCGAGGCGAGGATTGGGAGCAGATGTTTGAGGCCGCAGTCGCCCTAGCAGTCAGTGCGATTCCCGAAGGGCTACCCGCCGTGGTGACGATCACGCTAGCGATCGGGGTCAATCGCATGGCAAAGCGAAATGCCATTATTCGTAAACTTCCGGCGGTGGAGGCCTTGGGCAGTGCCACGGTGATTTGTTCCGACAAAACAGGCACATTGACCGAAAATCAAATGACCGTACAGGCCATTTATGCGGCGGGAAACCATTATCGGGTGAGTGGCGGTGGTTACAGTCCGAAGGGTGAAATTAGTCGGCTTAGTAACAACACGACGCTCGAACCCTTGGAGCATGGGTTGCCCCCAGGTTTGACCGCTTGCCTGATGGCGGGAATATTATGCAACGATTCGCAACTTAAACAAACCGGTAAGGATTGGTCAGTGGTGGGCGATCCGACTGAGGGCGCACTGATTGCCGTCGCCGAGAAAGCTGGGATGAGTCAAGGGGGGCTAGCTGCCGCCAAACCTCGATTAGATGGGATTCCGTTTGAGTCCCAATATCAATACATGGCCACCCTGCATCATGCTGGGCCGGATGATGGCTCGCCCATGATTTATGTCAAGGGATCGGTTGAGGCATTGCTGAGTCGTTGCAACCAGGCACTGGATCAGCAAGGTCAGCCCATTCCCTTAGAGAAAGTCCCGGTTGAGCAAGAGGTGGAAGCCATGGCAACGCAAGGATTGCGGGTGCTGGCGTTTGCTCAAAAATCGGCTGCTGCCCACCAGCATTCGATCGACCATCAGGATATGGCCACGGATCTGGTTTTTCTGGGCTTACAGGGCATGATCGATCCGCCCCGTCCTGAGGCGATCGCCGCAATTCAAGCCTGTCAGACTGCCGGAATTCAAGTCAAGATGATTACGGGGGATCACATCACTACAGCACGGGCGATCGCCCAACGCATGGGCATTCACACGGCCACGGGCGTGGTGGCATTGGAAGGGCGACAATTAGCCCAAATGGACCATCACCAAATTGCTCAAGCCGTTGAAGATGGATCGGTATTTGCCAGAGTCGCACCGACCCAAAAGCTTCAACTGGTCGAAGCCCTCCAATCTCGGGGCGAAATCGTGGCCATGACCGGGGATGGCGTGAACGATGCCCCCGCCCTTAAACAAGCCGATATCGGGATTGCGATGGGGAAAGGGGGAACGGAAGTAGCCCGAGAAGCGGCTGCTATGCTCCTCACCGATGATAATTTTGCCTCCATCGAAGCCGCTGTCGAAGAGGGACGCACCGTTTATCAAAATTTACGGAAAGCGATCGCTTTTCTCTTGCCGGTCAATGGCGGCGAATCGATGACGATTTTGATTAGTGCTTTGTTGGCAAGGGATCTGCCTATCCTGGCCCTGCAAGTCCTTTGGCTCAATATGATCAACTCGATCACCATGACCGTCCCCCTTGCCTTTGAACCCAAATCTCAGGGCACGATGCAGCAACCTCCGCTGAATCCCCATCAACCCCTGCTCACGCCAACACTATTGCGCCGAATTCTGGCAGTTTCTGTCTTTAATTGGATTTTGATTTTTGGCATTTTTGAGTGGGCGAAGTCTACCACAGGCGATGTTGCGGTAGCTCGCACGATGGCCATCCAAGCCCTGGTGGCGGCTCGGATCATTTATCTATTGAGTATCAGTCAATTGGGCGCAAGTTTCGTCCATTACTTGCGAGGTCGAGCGGGAACGGTCCCCCCTGCCCCGATTCTCCTCATTGGCATTGCCACCGCCTCCGTGCTGCAAATCCTCTTTAGTCAGTGGAGCGTGATGAATACCTTGTTTGCTACCGCACCGCTGACTTGGCATCAATGGTTGATCTGTTTATTGCCGATTTTGCCGATGATCCCGATGGCGATCCTTGCCAACTGGATTGATCCGCCGCAAGCCAATGCCGCCAGGAATCGTTAGGGGCCATGGCAATAAGGCTAATCGGGATAAGGAGAATCCTCACGACAAATCCCCGGCTCAGTGAGCGTCTCGGACGCCCCATTCATCGACTATCCACAATTTTGTGCCATCGGGCTTCGCAGAGGGTCAGAATTGCTTCAGTTAAATGACGACGGGAAGGGATGCGGGTACTGATGTGAATGTGGCGCACTAGGCTCAGCCAGGTGTAGCGCGCGATCGCGAGACGCAGGTGATTTTCGTCCCGAGCTGGGTCACTCGACTCCAGCTCGGTCATCCAGGCTTGAACAAAGGTTTCTCTCAAGGCGACTTCCTGTGCCTCCATGGCGGAGGGATCGCCGATCTGTCGCAGGCTTTGCTCGGTGATGTGGGCGATGAAGTTGCCGATGTCGAGGGCGGGATCGCCTTGACAGAGGAGGTCGAGGTCTACGAGCCAGAGGCGATCGCGATCGACGAGGATTTGGTCGGGGTAAAAGTCACGGTGAATCGTGCGGGGGAGATGGAAGCTGAGGGAGATGGGGAGATGGGGGAATGCGAGCTGGTCACAGGCCTGGAGAATTCTGTCAATCCGCATGCTCCATTGGGGATGTCGGTGGGCGACCAGGGGGAGGCGTTCGTGGAGAATGCGTAGTTCGTCGCCGAGGGTGTGGGTTTTGGCGGTGGGGACGGGGGTGTGGTGCAGTTTGTAAGCCAGGGTGGCGATGCGGCGGGCCAGGAGAACGCCATCGGCAGTGGGTATTGCATCCGTGGCAGGCAGACCGGGGACTTGGCGTTGTAGCCCCATCTGCCAGGTAGCGATGACGCCCAGGGGTTCGGGGACAGAGCAGCCATCGGGACTATCAGCGGCAAAGCCTTGGTTCCAGAGGGCTTGCTGAACGCTGTAACTGTTCCAGTCGGTGCCTTTGGCGCGAATTTTGCCCAGGAGCGTGAGGGGGCCATCTGGAGTGTCGAGTTGGTACTCGATTAAGGCGCGGCGTCCAGGTTTGTGGCGTACCAGGGTGGCCGCGGTGACTGCACGCAGGTTGGGGAAAAGGGGTTGAAGCTGCGTTCTGGCCTGTTGCGGGTCAAGGGTGTCCGAGAGAAAAGGGATGTTGGCGTCTAAGGCGAATTCGCTTGAGGTCATGCTGTCAGCTCTCATCTCTGGAAGGAAAAGCCCCCCGGTTTTTAGACAAACCGGGAGTCTGGGGGACGAAGAATTACCCCATGGGCGTTACTTCCTCGCGAATCGCAGATTGCATTTGAAACAGCGTCGCGTAGGCCCCATTCCGTTGCATCAGCTCAGGGTGAGTGCCCTGCTCCAGGATCTGACCCTTCTCTAGGTAAAGGATCGGGTCGGCCCGAATGGCGAGGTGCAGATCATGGGTGATGAGAAAAGTGGTGCGATGTTGAGCCAGGTTTCGCAGGGCATCCACCACCGCCTGTTCGTTGGCCTTGTCGAGGCCAGTGGTCGGTTCGTCGAGGATGAGGATGGGGGTGCGGCGGATGGCGGCTCGGGCGATCGCAATTCGCTGCCGCTGCCCCCCCGACAAGGTCGCCCCTCGTTCACCCACGACCGTGTCGTAGCCCTTGGGCAATGCGGTGATGAACTCATGGGCATTGGCTAACCGGGCGGCGGCTTCAATTTCGACATCGCTGACCCCGGCAATGCCGTAGGCAATATTTTCCCGAAGGGTGGCAGCAAATAGCAGGCTCTCTTGCAACACCACACTGATTTGAGGCCGCAGGCTATTCAGGGTGTAGTCGCTGATGTCTTTGCCGTCGATGAGCACCCGGCCATGGGTGGGGTTGTAGAGCCGCAGCAGCAGACTCATCAAGGTTGATTTACCGCTGCCAGAAGGACCCACCACCGCCACCTGCTGTCCCGGTTGCACCTCAAGGGTAATACCCTTGAGGACCTCATGACCCGGTGCGTAGGCGAAATGGAGGTTTTCCAGCCGCACCGCTCCCTTGAAAATGGGGGCCGGTTGGGCATGGGGTAGATCGGTTACCTCCGGAGTTTGCTCCAGCACCTGTAAAATCCGCTCTCCAGAAGCAGCGGCTTTGGCCAGACGTCCCGTGTATTTGGCGAAATTCTGCATCGGCTTGAACGCATTCTTCAGATAGCTCATAAACACCAACACATCCCCTGGGGTGAGCGTATTCTGAATTACCAGTCGAGCGCCATACCACAGCACCAGGGCAGTCCCTAGGGCCGTGAGTCCATCCACGGTGCGCTCTAGGTGGGCCGCGAGGCGCTTGGTGGCAACACTGTCCTCTAAGCTGCGGCGGTTTTGGTGAGCAAACAGATCCGCAAAGGCATTTTCCAGAGACAAGGCCTGCACCAGCTTGATGGCCGCCAGGGATTCTGCCGCTGTCGCCGCCACGGCTCCTTCCTGCTTGCGCTGCTGGTAGGAGGCCTGGCGAATCCGTTGACTAAACCGGGCTGTTGCTGCCCAGCACAGGGGGAATGTCAGGAGGGAGAGCAGGGTCAGTTTCCCATCGAGCCAAGCCATGACAATGACCATGCCCGTCAGGGTCAGAATGCTGGTCACCAGGGGCAGCGCTGCTGTGAGCAAGATTTCCTGTAATCGGCTGGCATCGCTGCTGACTCGGATAATCAAGTCTCCGCTGCGGGCCTGGTGGTGGTAGCCCAGGGAAAGCCGTTGCAGATGGCGGTAAATGCGATCGCGCACCCGCATCATCACCCGACTCCCCACAATCGCCAGGCTGACATTGCTCCAGTAGGCCGCCATGGCCCTCAGCCCGGTGATGGTGACGATACTCACCACCGCCACAGTCAGCAGCAGTAACGGGTCCAGCCGGTCCAATCGGGGCAGCGATCCACCCTGGGCCGGAATCAGCACATCGTCAAAGATTACCTTGAGGGGCCAGGGTTCGAGCACCCGTAGACCCACCTCGACCAGCAGGGCAAGGCCGGAGACCAGGAGCAGAGGCCACTGTTGGCGAATATCAGGCCAGAAATAGCGGATCACTTGCCACAGTCCAGGGACTGCTTGTTGAATCGGAGCCGTTCGCTTCATCCGTTCAAGTTCTCTTAGTCAAGGCTTGCTTCTCTCAACGCTTGCTTCTCACAAGACAAGATTGTTTCAGGCTCGCCCCAGGAAATCCCAGTCACGGGCTCCAGCGCCATTGCCAAAATCCGCTGCGCCACTTTCTCCCAGGTGTGGTGGGCCAGGATATCTTGCCGTCCCGCTGACCCGAGCTGTTGCCCTAGGGCAGGAGAATGCCACAACTGCTCTAGAGCATCAGCCAGGGCCTCTTCATCGCCGGGCGGACAGAGCCATCCGGTTTCACCAGGGCTGATCAGATGGGACAACTGCCCAAGGTCGCTGGCCACCACCGGCAAGCCCGCCGCCAGATATTCCACCACCTTCAACGGGGAAAAGTAAAAGTCAAGCTTCGCCGGATAGGGCGCAACGGCGACATCCATGGAGGCCAGCAACGGAGGAATTTGCTCAGGGGCCACGGCTCCGGTCAGATGGGTCCAGGGCAGCAGTCCCCGCTGTTCCAAGTCTGCTTGCAAGGGGTTGCGTTGGGGGCCATCCCCCACAATCAGCAGTCGCGCCTGGGGCACCCGTTGGTGCAGTTGGGCAAAGGCATTCACCAGATGGGATAGGCCATGCCAGGGTTTGAGGGAGCCGACGAAGCCCACGGTAAAGGTATTTGGAGCTTTGGCGATCGCAGGAGATAAAGCGGCCCCAAAGCGATGATGATTCACCCCATTGGGGATCACTTGCACCTTCTCGGCAATGCCCCATCGGCTCAGATAATCTTTGACTTCTGCTGAGACTGCCACCACCCCGCTAGCGGCGCGAAATAGGCGATCGGCCACCTGCTCCGCTTGCTCTCGGTGGACCAGCCCCCGATGCCTGGCCTGCTCTTCAATCAGGGGGGCATTGACCTCCAGAATGCCCGGAATTCCCTGGATTTGGGCAAATTCCAGGGCGCTGTAGCTCCAGAGGGAGTAGCGCTCATAGATCAAATCAAAGGGACCCTTGCGTGCCAACTGAGTCTGCAATTCGGGATTGATGGCGAGGGCCACCTGCTCCCTTACCCCCGCGTCTCCTTTGGGGACAGGGGGCAGATGATGCCGCGTCACATCTGCCAGATCCGCCGGAATCCCATCGCCCCAGCGCAGGGCAAACAGCTCCACGGTGGCTCCCTGCTGGCGGAAGGCACGCATCACCTCCTGCACATGGATGGAGCAGCCTTTCTGACCAAAAACGGGAATCCCCGGATCGGCACAGATGTAGGCGATACGCATGGCTTAGACCTCCTGTGACGTCATGACTCACCTATCCTCTGCGGGTCTTATAGCAGTCGCCAGTCCGGTTAGGGCAAGACTGCGAGTCACTTTGCTGCGGCGCTAGGGATCAGAGCGATCCGAGGTGTCCTAAGCAAAGTGGCCAGCGCTATAGAGGGCATCGGTTCGGCCAGATAGCGGTTTTACCTGGCCTGACCTTCAGGTTGACGCTGCTGCGATCGCCCTGTGGCTTCAGGTTGAAAGCAAGCTCTCAGCTCCGCCGCATTGCGGGTGATATCAAACTCGGCTTCGATCAGCTGCCGGGCTTGGGCGGCGACCGTGGTTCTGAGGGCTGGCTGGGTCAACAGCATTTGCAGCGCCTTTGCCAACCCCTCCGCATCTTGCTGAGCAACCAGCATCCCGGTTGCCCCATCGCGAATGATTTCGGGAATGCCCGTGACATCGGTGGCGACGCAGGGCGTCCCCAGAGCCATCGCCTCCAGCAGGGCAGTGGGCAGACCATCCCGGTTGCCGTCATTCCCGATCACGTAAGGGGCGGCAAATACGGCGGCTTGTTGCATCAGGGCAAAGACTTCTCCCTGGGGGCGGGGACCAACGATTTCGACCCAATCGTTGAGCTGTAGGGCGGTTAGATGCGATCGCAACTCCCCCTCCATCGGCCCGGTGCCCACAATCTGGCAGGTAAACTCACAGCCCCACTGTTTCAGCAAACCGCAAGCCTCAATTAGGTACCTCAGTCCCTTTTTCTCCACCAGCCGACAGACGGATAGGATGCGAGGGGGCCGCTGGGGGGGCACCCCACAGCGCAGTTCCCTTAAATCCAGACCGTTATAGATCCGGCGAACCTGGGCGGCATCGGCCCCAAACTGCTGCTGCAAATGGGCTACGTTGTAATCGCTAACGGTGACCACCGTGGCGGCATCCCGCAGCTTTCGCCGCAGCTCTTCCGGCTCCACGTCATGGTGAAAAATGTCCTTGGCGTGGGCCGTAAAGCTATAGGGCACCTCAGCAAAGCGGGCCGCCAACCGCGCCACACTGGTGGCGACACTGCCAAAGTGGGCATGCAGATGGGTAATGCCTCGCTGCCGAATCTCCTGGGCCAGCCAAGCCGCCTGATACACCACACTGGCTCGTTCTCCAACGGCATCGCCCAGTTGGGACCAGAGATCCGGCATCACCTTAGCGGCTTCCTGCAATTCCGCCCAAAAGTAAGTGCCGGAATTGGGCGTTAGGGTCTTGACCGAGGGATTCATGCGGCCCTGGGCAGGCTTTTTCAAATAGATGACGGGCGCTCGCACCCGCGCAATCTTGTCCTGAAAATGGGTATCCACTGGGGGGCGCAGGGCGAAGATATACAGGTCTAAACCGGCTGCTTCGTGGGCCAGAATTTCGTTGACGATGAAGGTCTCGGAGTAGC
>JAQCKL010000497.1 GCA_027592485.1 Cyanobacteriota bacterium | reverse complement strand
AGCGATCGCCGACAGATGCCCTGCCCCAATTGTTTGGCTTGATAAAGGGCCGTGCGTAAGTCGAGCCGTAGGCACTCTTTGGCCATGGTTAATAAATTGAGACTGGCCCGCCCTGGTGCAGGTTCTAAATAGTCTCCCGTTTGGCCTCGAAACTGCAAAATTTCGAGGCGGTCATTGACCAATACCCCAACCGGGCCATAATGGCTGAGCACCACCTGATCGGCCAAGCTATAAAGGTTGTTTTCTGCGATGGGCTCCGGGTTGATCATGGGGCGCAGGGCAACGGGGTTAGGAATGTAGCTGCTGGGGGTGAAGTCGAGGTCAAAGTTGAGCTGCAACGCCGATGACTGCTTAGCATAAAGCTTGTGTCGGCTATCGACCAATGCAAACAAATGGCTAAACTCGCCCACGGTTTCTGAGGAGCCCAATAGTAAAAATCCTTCGGGCTTGAGACCGTAGTGAAACATTGGCAGAATTTTGCTTTGGAGGGTGGCTCCAAAGTAAATCAGCACGTTGCGGCAGCTAATCAGATCTAACCGCGAAAAGGGCGGGTCGCTAATCAAATTTTGACGGGCAAAGATGCACAGTTCGCGCACCGTTTTATTGACTTGATAGCCCCCTTCGACAGGGATAAAGAATCGTTGCAGGCGATCGGGTGAAATATCGGCAACTTGGCTAGCGGCGTACCAGCCTGATCGCGCCACTTCAATGGCGCGATCGCTGACATCGGTGGCAAAAATTTGAATTGGTGGGCTCACAGGCTGATAGTGCAGGTACTCCAATAGACAGATGGCCAGGGAGTAGGCTTCTTCGCCCGTCGAGCACCCCGCCACCCAAATGCGGAGGGGGAGATCGGGGCGGCGATCGCGCAGCAGCAGTGGAAACACCATCTGGGTCAGGGCCGTAAACACCTCCGCATCACGAAAGAAACTGGTGACGCCAATCAAGATTTCCTGGTGCAGGGCCTGCACTTCACTGGGATTAGTGCGGAGATAGTCGCGATAGCTTTCCAGGCTTTCTAAATGATGCAGCGCCATGCGGCGAAAGATGCGGCGCTTAAGGGTGGTGGGTTTGTATTGGGCAAAGTCCACCTTGGTTTGGGCTTTCAAACGGTTCAGAATGTCGCTTAAGGCATCCGCACTGCCGGGGGGAACCGCCGTCGGATCGATGGGTGCAAGTTGACTGACGTAGGGATGGGTGCTGAGGCTCGCCAGGGTCTGGGCGATTTCGGTCGGCGTTTGGATAAAGTCAATCTGCCCAGTGGCGATCGCCATGTGGGGCATGCTGCTGAATTTAGCCGATGTTTCCGACTGGGCAAAGGTGATCCCCCCCGCCGCTTTGATGGCCTCTAGCCCCGAGGTGCCGTCGGCATCGGCCCCAGACAACACCACCCCAATTGCTTTGCTGCCCCGTTCCTGGGCTAAGGCAGCGAAAAACCCATCAATAATACGGCTCATGCTGCGCTGAGGCGATCGGGGCCGCAGCCGGAGACAGCCCGCCGCGATGCTCATGGCGGTATTGGGCGGAATCACATAGACCTGATTGGGGGCGATCTTGACCCCATCCACCACCTCCTGTACGGGCATGGCCGTTGTGCGGGCGATGATTTCACTCAACAAGCTGCGCTGGTTGGGGTCTAAATGCTGGAGCAGCACAAAGGCCATGCCCGTGTCGGTGGGCAAGTGGCTCAGCAATTGGGTAAAGGCTTCTAAGCCCCCGGCTGAGGCCCCAATGCCCACCACAGGAAACAACTCGTCGGCTGGTTGGGGGCGATCGCCCGATGTCGATGGCGGCGCAGGCATACTTAGTAGGGGAGAGGGGCTAAACCAGAATCTAACCAATAACGGCGCACGGCGGACAGGTCCTAGGATCCCCCTTGCAGTTCCCAAAAACCGTCATACTAGATGAGTCATCAACCCTTCTCCCTGGGGAGAAGGGCTTCAAAGTCTAGTTCCCTCTCCCAAAGGGCGAGGGCGAGGGTGAGGGTATCCAGAGGGTTCAGACTCAAATCCAGCAACGCCCTCCAGTGAGCCATAGCGAGAACGAATGCAATTAACTGCTGGATGCCACCTGACCTTTGAAGCGCAAGCCCCTGCGCCCCTGATCCTGATGCTGCGGCCTCGCAGCGGAGCCAGTCAAACCATTATCCAAGAGAATTTACACGTTACCCCCGATCTGGCGGCAACCGAATATTTTGATCTTTACGGCAACGCCTGCCATCGGGTGCTGATTGCGCCGGGCTCTTGGCAAATCACCACCCAAGTGACGGCTGAAACCGCCGACATGGTGGATGTCAATCTGGAGGCCGCCTTTGTCCCCGTCCAGTGTTTACCCGATAATGTCCTGCACTTTCTGCTGCCCAGTCGGTATTGTCAATCTGACTTGCTGGGTGAGTTGGCCCGTGAAATTGTAGGGGGCATTGAGTCAGGCTATGGCCAAGTTGATGCCATTCGCCGTTGGATTCACAACCACATTGACTATCGCTACGACACTAGCGATGCCTCCACCTCGGCCATTGACACCGAGCAAACCCGCCAGGGGGTCTGCCGTGATTTTGTCCACTTGGGCATGGCCCTTTGCCGCAGTCTGACAATTCCAGCTCGGATGGTGGTGGGCTATCTTTACCAGCTTGACCCGATGGACCTCCATGCTTGGTTTGAAGCCTTTGTGGGCGATCGCTGGTATAGCTTTGACCCGACCCAGCCCGAACCACGGGGCAACCGCATTGCGATCGCCTATGGCCGTGATGCGGCTGATGTGGCGCTGGCCAATCAATTTGGGCTGGTAACGCTGACTGAAATGCAGGTCTGGGTGCAGGCAGCCAATGATTCAACCGAGTTGACCAAGTCGCTCTAATGGCGGATACCAGCAACCCTCGTGATTTGCTAGCATTTAATTGGCCAAGTTATTTCCATTTATAGACGCCTCAATACATGGCCTAATCCCCAGAAACTCTAGGGATTATAGTTCTGATAAATCCTAAAATTCTAGGATTAAAACTCCCTTCAGGCTTGACTGTCATTCCCAATAATGACCGAATTTCCTGCAACACCCTATTTGATTTTAGGGCGTTGACTTCAGGGTGAATTCGCTTTTGAAAACACTATTTAAACACACCAAAATACAATTCCTTAAGGAAAATACAGATGGTAGCTCTGCTGAATGCCCCCCTCACAACACGTTATAAGCTCACCCCAGATCTCACCCTCCCTGCCCATATCCAGATCGTCCCAGACTGCCCCGCCCCTACCCATATCCAGATCGCGCCAGACCGCCCCGCCCCTATCCATATCCAGTTCGATGACGGCATGAGCAGCCGCCATACCTGCCCCTGCTGTGCCTCTCCGTTGCTGCGGCACATCAGCCACAGCGCTGTGTGCTGGCGGTGTAGTGACTGCCGCGCCTCGATGGCAGTTTGGCGGCAATGGGGCTGAACCTAGCAAGAGGATATGAAAATGCGAGTTGCTCAAATTACGCCCCTGTGGGAACAGGTACCCCCAGTGGGGTATGGCGGCACAGAAAGTGTGGTGAGTTTACTAACGGAGGAACTGGTGCGGCGGGGGCATCAGGTCACCCTATTTGCATCTGGCGACTCCGAGACCCTGGCCCATCTAGAGGCGGGGTGCGATCGCGCCCTGCGTCCCCTCGGCACGCTGCCCCCGGCCTATGCCCACTACGAAACGCAACAATTGGGTCGTGTGTTTGGCCGTACCGCAGACTTTGACGTGATTCATTCCCACATTGATCTAGCGGCGCTGCCCTATGGACACCGGAGTCTGACG
>JAQCKL010000496.1 GCA_027592485.1 Cyanobacteriota bacterium | reverse complement strand
ACGACTCTTGTCCTACCCTATTTTCGGCCCCTTGACTATTCAGCCACAGTCTTAACCTGACACGCATCCACCTGGGTTAAAACCATTCCCTCCCCATCGGCGGAGATCGGATTGGCACCCAGCGTATTTGCCTCAGCCCCATGGGCGGGACCGGTGATCGCAAGTAGCGTTGCCAGCGAGCCGGCACAACCTAGCGCGGTGAGAACAGTCTGCGGGTTCATGGGTTTAACCCCCAAAACAGTGAGCTATTTCAGCATAGCCAACCCACTTTGGGGCGGCAATACCTAGAAAGGCAAATCAAAAAGACAAAAAAGGGGATAGCCGCAGCGATTTGGATAGAGTAAACTCATGAAATGATAACGATTATCATTTTAAAAGCATGGGCATGGGCCGTTGACTGGGATGTCGGTCAGGCATACCTCTGGGGCTCATCTGCCCCGATGTCGTTTGCGGAAAAATTGCCAGCGCGCTTCTGTTGGAGGATTTAGTAATGTCTCAACCATGGTCGATATCTGCGTCCCCCCGAGGACCTGTGAGTCTATGGATGGCGATCGCCCTCGGGCTAACCAGTTGTACCGCGACATCCACTGTGCCTCAGTCCGAGACAACTACGCCGGAGGGGGAATTGCAGGTGGTGACGACCATCTTGCCCATGACCCAGTTCACCAAGGCCGTGGCGGGCGATCGCGCTGAGGTCATCCAACTGCTACCACCGAATGTTGGCCCCCATGACTATCAGGCCAAGCCAGCCGATGTGCAGGCGATCGCCGATGCCGATGTGCTGGTGCAAAACGGTCTGGAACTCGAAGTCTTTTTAGATGATCTGATCGATAACGCCGGTAACGCTGATCTGGCCATTATTGATTCCAGCGTTGGCATTGACGTGATTGCCTTTGCTGAAGAAGACCATGGGGACGATCACGCTAGCCACGATGACCATGGCCACGATCACGATGAAAAAGGGGCCTCGGCTGAAGCTGATCATCACCACCATGGGGAATTTGACCCCCATGTGTGGCTGGATCCCAAACGGGCGATCGCGCAAATCGAAAATATTCGCGATGGGCTCATTGCCGTTGACCCCGCAGGTGAAGCCGAATACACCGCCAATGCCACCGCCTATATTGAACAGTTAAAGGCTCTCGATCAAGACATCACCGAGCGGTTGGCCCCCTACGCTGGGCAAACCTTTGTCTCCTTCCATGACTTTGCCTTCTACTTTGCCGACAGCTACGGCCTCAAGGCTGAATTTCTCGTGGATGTCCCTGAGGAAACCCCCTCCCCTGACGATGTGCAGCGCATTCTCGAAACCACCGAAGCGGGCAACCTCAAGGCATTACTGACTGAGCCCCAGGTCGGTGAAGCTGCCTTTGCCGCTTTGGCCAAGGATTTGAAGGTGTCAATTGCGGTCTTTGACCCCATGGAAACGGGAGAAACCGCAGCCATGGATCCTGAAGATTACTTCACGATCATGGGCGAGAACGTCGAGAGTCTGGAAGCAGCGTTTGGGGCGGCGGCTGAGTGATGGGGTAACAGATGGCGGGTCTTGTACCCGCCTTCCGGGCGAGTTGGGATACGTGAGTTTGGGTCAGGAAGTATTGAGCGCGTTATGGGTGTAAAAGAAGCGGTCTTAGCAGTTGAAGGTTTAACGGTTTATCGCGGCACCTATGCGGCGGTCAACCAGGTGTCGTTTGCCTTGGCGGCGGGCACGGATACGGCGATCGTCGGGCCAAACGGTGCCGGTAAAAGTACGCTCATCCAGGCCTTGCTCGGGATTTTGCCCCACCAAGGGGGCCAGGTGATGATCTTTGGCCATCCCCTCAGCCCCACCGGCCAGTTGCCACCCCCAGTGCGTCAGCACATTGCCTACCTCCCGCAGAAGTTTTTGTGCGATCGCCGCATTCCCATCACCGTGGCTGAGATGGTGGGGCTGGGTTGGGACCCCTTGGATTGGCAATGGCCGTGGCAGGGCGGGCGGGCGCGTCGCCAAGCGGTGCGCGAGGCCCTCAGCCGGGTGAAGGCTTGGCACCTGCGGGACCACCTGCTGAGTTCCCTATCGGGGGGCGAAACTAAGCGGGTGCTATTGGCCTACTGCCTGGTGCGCCCCCGGCGACTGCTGATTTTAGATGAGGCCCCAGCTGGTTTAGATATCCGCAGCGAAGGGGAGTTTTATCAGCTTTTAGAAGAACTGAAGCGGGAGCAGGGCTGGGCGATCTTGCAAATTTCCCATGACCTGGACATGGTGCAACGTAGCTGCGATCGCGTCATTTGCCTCAACCGCTCCATCCGCTGCCAGGGCACCCCAGAGGTGGCTTTAGCTCCAGAGAGTCTCTCTGTGACCTACGGGCCTGAGTTTGTGCGCTACCGACATTCTTGTAAAGACGTGAAGGATTGATGAGGTGATGGAGTGAAAGGGTGGAGGAGTTCAGGGTAAAGCAGTTAAGGGGTGGAGTAGTAGTGTCTGAATTGAGATCGCTACCCCATGGTAAGTACATGAAATAGTTGTGCCATTGCCAATTCACAAGGGAGAAGAAACCCAATTCTGCGTTATACCAGGGGGGTCATTCTCTGCGGTGAGTCAGCCCCTTGACACTATGGATTTACTGAAGTTTGAGCTTAAGGTCATCCCTGGATATGAGTCCTGGCTGGAGGAACAAATTCGACAGTTGAGTGTCGAGGTCCTCGAGATACAAGCATTGACCTGCACCGCCTGCGGGGAAATTTCTGGGACCTATATCATTGACTACGATGGGCAAACCTTTCGTTTGCCAGGGGAAGAAGCCTACGCATTTCTCAGGTTTATCGTCCGACATCCATCGCCATGATGCCGGAGATTAATCCATAGCCATGACCGCCGCGATGCCTCCGACTGACCATAATTTGACTGGCTATCGTCGTCCTGTGGTAGCGATCGCCCCAAGGGTAACGGCTGCCGATGGGGGTAAAGCTCACCCAAGTCTTGGACACCTCAGCGTTGCCCATGCTGGCCCCATTCACTCTTAACCCCTCCACTCCCATGCCCCCCGAGCTAACCCGCGTTATTGAACTCTTCCAATTTCCCTTCATGCAGCGGGCAGTAATTGGGGGTATTTTGACCGGCTTAATGGGAGGGCTACTGGGCAGCTTTACGATTTTGCGGCAGTTGTCTTCTTTTAGTAGTGCCTTGGGGCATTCGGCTCTATTGGGCATCAGCCTAGGGTTTTTGCTGGGTATCAATCCCTCGGTGACGTTGCTAATTTTTGCGGTGGCTTTTGCCCTGGCCGTCACTTATTTGCTGGAGCGCACGGACCTGGGAACCGATGCATTGTTGAACATCATGCATTCGTCATTATTGGCGATCGCCATCATCACCCTCAGCTTTATTGGGGAGTACAAGGGCGGCATCAATAATTTGTTGTTTGGCGATATTTTGGCGGCACAAACCATCGATCTAGTGGTGAGTGCCGTGCTGATGGTGGTCTGTGCGCTGTTTCTCAGCCTGACCCTGCGGACTCAGATGCTCTTAACCTTGCATGAACCGATGGCGATTGCCCGTGGGGTACCGGTATCAGCCCATCGCAGGGCGTTTATTGTATTGCTGGCGTTGGTGGTGGGGGTGTCGATTAAGGCGATCGGGGTGCTGCTGGTGAGCGCCTTTATCGTGATTCCCGCCTGCGCGGCCCGGTTGCTCAGCCGCAATTTCACCAGTCATATTCTCTGGTCTACGGGGATTGGGGCGCTGAGTGCGGTGCTTGGGATTGTGATGTCGGCGTTCTTTAATCTGCCGTCGGGGCCTAGCATTGTGCTGATGC
>JAQCKL010000495.1 GCA_027592485.1 Cyanobacteriota bacterium | reverse complement strand
TCTTGAATCTCAAACATCGCTCGAAACTGTAGCATTGGCAGGCTCAATTGAGAATGAAATAGCCCTGGGATTTTTAACTTTCTAAGCATGATTTCCTGACTCAGATTCTGGGTGGTTCAAAGTAAATTCCTGAAATCTCGTTACTGTGACGAGGACAGGTGTACAGCCTCTCCGCTGCGAGCCTCTAATCCTGATCCCGCTGGCGAAATATTTTGCATATTTGCGAATACGCCGCATGCTCCCTAAATTCCCGAAATTGGGGGAGCATGCGGTCTTTGCTCCCCCAATTTTGGGGGCTGGGAGACCTAGAAAGCCTCTACGACCCAACCGATGTCTCAATCTATGGCTTTCGCCAGCGGTATCAACCCTGGGGGGCGGTCATCTGGTCTGGGCGCACGGAACGATCAAATTCCGCTTCAGTGAGGAAGCCCAGGGCTACGCAGGCTTTCCGCAGGGTGATGTGTCGCTATAGGCTTTCTTGGCCACCTGGGCGGCGCGATCGTAGCCAATGGCCGGGTTCAGGGCCGTTACCAGCATCAGCGAGTTTTCTAAAAAGTGCTGAATCTGGGGACGATTGGCTGCTAGACCCTCCACCAAATATTCTGGGTCATCCAATAATGTAAAGGGCAGAGAAAAATATGGTCTATCTACTATGTTCTGAGGCATAGCAACGATGGCGATAGAAATGACCTGCCCCACCTACGGCTCCCACGACATCTCAAAAAACGGCATGACCCGCAAAACCACAAGTGCCGAGACTGTGGGCGTCAGTTTGTTGAAGATCCTCAATGGCAGCCCAAAGATAAAGACACTTTTGGCCTCGTCAACTTGCTACCGCTAGAGAAGATTCCCTTGGCCAGTATCGCCAGAGTCACCCAGGTCTCAGCAAGTTGGCTTCAGGAGTAGGTCAACGACGCCTATTCCACAGTTCCTCGGACCGCATCAGTGGTCCCCAAGGCCAAGGGTAAGCTGACGAGCCAGATGGATGAGTTGTGGTCGTTTGTCGATCACAAAGGCAATCAGCAGTGGGTCTGGCTGGCCATGGATGCCGACACCCGAGAAATGATCGGTATGCCATATCGGGGACCGCTCTAGAGCATCGGCGATTGCCTTATGGCTGTCGCTACCGGCTATTTACCGACAATGTGCCACAGTCTACACAGACTATTGGGAAGCCTACGAGACGGTCATTCCGAGCAAGCGCCACTTCGCGGTGGGTAAAGAGAGTGGGTTAACGAGCTACATTGAGCGATTGAACAACACCCTGAGACAGCGGGTATCCCGGAATGTGTCAACAAGAATGAGACAAAACCAAAAGGAAATTAGGGTGGAACCGCCTGGCTGTTAGGAGCCGCTATCGGTGAATTGCTCCAAACCGCAGTGGGCACAACGGTTGAACTTGAAATCGATTATAGTTTCTCTCTACGAGTTGGCGAGAGAGCCTTCAATAGAGACTCGTCACCAGTTTCAGAAATTCCGTCTCAGCCACCGACCAGTGCTGCTTAACCCAGGCGTCGAGGACGCGATCGCGATACTTAAACCACCGCACCATCCCCAGGGGGATTCTCCAAGTAGTCCAGGGCACCTCAAGATCTTTGGCGGGTAGCTTGAGCAGCACAAGGGGCCGCAACCACAAAACGCCCAAGTACCCACCCAACAAAAGTCCTGCCAAAATTACTGACAGTTGATGGGTTTGCCAGAGGTCTTCAGCGCGTTCTTGTCGAGTTGGGTTTTGGGATGTTGTTGTCGGTGTAGAACTTGCGGGTGCTTGTGCCAAACCTACGGGAGCAGCCGAGCCGATCAAGCTGCCTGAGACCAGCAAACCCATCAGTAAATAAGTGAAGGTTTTACAGGTCATAGCAATGGTTATCCTACCTACAGACATTGCGGCGGAGCCGCGAAGGGCGCACCCAGCCAAGGACTGGGTGCGAGGGGAGTAACTTACCCTGGTCCCATGCCGACTGTCCCGGCATAGATCGCCTGATCCCCCAGCTCATCCTCAATGCGAAGCAAGCGGTTGTACTTCGCCACCCGCTCACTGCGGCTGAGGGAGCCGGTCTTGATTTGTCCCGCCCGCGTCGCCACCGCCAGATCCGCGATGGTGGTGTCCTCCGTCTCTCCAGACCGGTGGCTGATCACCGAGGTGTAGCCATTGCGGGTGGCCAAATCAATGGTCTCCAGGGTCTCGCTGAGGCTGCCAATCTGATTCAGCTTGATCAGAATCGAGTTGCCCATGCCTTGGTCGATGCCCTTCCTTAACCGGGTGGGGTTGGTGACAAACAGGTCATCACCCACCAACTGCACCGTGCCGCCCAGCCGGTCGGTGAGGGTTTTCCAGTTATCCCAGTCGTCCTCATGGAGGCCATCTTCAATGGAGACAATCGGGAACTTGCCACAGAGATCGGCCAGATAGTCGATCAGCTCAGCGGGGGAATGGGCGGTACCGTCGTAGGTGTATTGGCCATCGCTGTAGAACTCACTGGCGGCCACATCTAGGGCGAGGGCAACTTGACTGCCGGGTTTGTAACCCGCCTGTTCGATCGCCTGGATCAGCAGCTCCAACGCCTCTTGGTTCGACCCCAAGTTGGGGGCAAACCCCCCCTCATCGCCAACCCCAGTGAGGAGCCCTTTGCCTTTCAACACTTTGCTGAGGCTAGAGAACACTTCGGCCCCCCAGCGCAGGGCTTCCCGAAAGGTGGGAGCCCCCACCGGCACAATCATGAATTCTTGAATATCCACGTTGTTGTCGGCATGGGCACCACCATTGACCACGTTCATCAGCGGAACGGGCAGGAGGTTAGCCATGGGACCGCCGAGGTAGCGGTACAGGGGTAAACCCACCGCCGCCGCTGCTGCCTTCGCATTCGCCAGAGAAACCGCCAAAATCGCATTGGCCCCCAACTTCGATTTATTCTCGGAGCCATCCACCTCGCGCATGACGCTATCCACCACGATCTGCTCTAGGGCATTCAGCCCCATCAGTTCGGGGGCGAGGATGGTTTCTACATTTTCGACCGCCTTCAGGACGCCCTTGCCCTCAAAGCGGCTGGGGTCTTCATCTCGGAGTTCATGGGCTTCAAAGGTACCGGTGGACGCGCCACTGGGCACCTGGGCTAAGCCCGCCGCCCCCCCGGCCAAATAGACTTCCGCTTCAATCGTGGGCCGTCCCCTGGAGTCTAAAATCTCTCGGGCTCGGATATCTTCAATGGAGGTATCGAGTTCGTCAATCATCATGTCCCGCTTCCTTGTGTGCAATATGTAGCTTTGACCACGTTGCTTCAGACACCCACAATCATTCTGATCTTTAGCGCCCCAGCAAAGTGGCTCGCAGTCTTGTCCGAATCGGACTGACGGCTGCTATGGCCAAAGCAGCCTAGGATTCCGCGATCGCGCCTGCCCACGGGACTTTTCCAGTAGGGTAAATGCACACGGTTCCCGAGAAACTAGGATACGCCGAAGCTGGGGGAGTCGTTCAGGTTTAAGGTTGTTAAATCTCTATAAAGCATCCAAAATATGCCATTGACGCCAGATGATTCGCCTTGGAATTGGGTGCAATTTACGCCTCATCCTCATCAAAATATAGATTTTGTCCATCGCCAATTACTCTATATCTTCAATGCCAGCACAATTTTGTGTGTGCTCCTATTTGGGGTGGCTGAATCTAGAACTTTTGGACTGAATGAATTTGACCAGATTGCTTATCCGCCTTTATTGATCTGCCTCCTGGTCTCTTTGGTGCGTAAGTGTCCCAGGGTCTATCCAGGCTTAATAGCTAGGATCGTGGTTGATGGAACATCTGCATCCAACCGCTCA